>CAJQMN010000035.1 GCA_905479435.1 uncultured Flavobacteriaceae bacterium
ATATGTATTACTGGATTTTACAATATGCTAAGACCTTCCAGGCCCTCAGGTGGAAAAGAAAAAATCATATTTTCCTTTGCATTATTTTTTGGGTTGGTTCATGGACTAGGATTTTCAAATTATTTTAGATTACTAATTGGAAAAGAAGATGATAAAATTTTACCTTTGATAGAGTTTGCCTTTGGAATTGAAGCAGCCCAAGTAGTTGTTGTTTTGTGTATTTTAATACTGGGTATGTTACTACAAAATATTTTTAGGGTTAGTAAAAGAGATTGGATATTGGTTGGCTCCTCTATTGTTATTGGAATTGCTTTCCCTATGGTAATTAATAGAATATTTTGGTAAATAATTAACGTACTCATTTTTTAAATCTCACTATTTTTAATCCAATGAATTCTAAACAACATAAATACGATATTGCTTACCTTAAAATGGCTCGTGAATGGGCAAAACTATCGCATTGTAAAAGAAAGCAAGTAGGCGCTCTAATTGTAAAAGACAGAATGATTATTTCAGATGGCTTTAATGGAACTCCTTCGGGTTTTGACAATTGTTGTGAAGATGAAAGTGGGGTCACTAAGTGGGAGGTTCTCCATGCAGAAGCCAATGCAATATTAAAAGTAGCATCCTCGACACAATCTGCTGCTGGAGCAACCTTATATATTACTTTATCACCTTGCCAACAGTGTAGTAAACTTATTCACCAAGCAGGAATTACTCGTGTAGTTTACTCTAAAGAATACAAAGATACCTCTGGAATTAAATTTTTAGAAAAAGCAGGAGTTGAAACTCAATATTTACCCGTAGATGAGCAAAAATAATTTCCCTATTTATCTCTCATTGGCAACTATTTTTGGTGTCTTGATAGGTGTCTTTATGAATGGAAACAGCAACGGATTTTCTTTGAATTCTAACTCCAAAAATGAAGCAAAAATAAGACGACTGATGGATTACATAGATCAAAACTATGTAGATACCGTAAACACCTCCACCCTTTTAGATGATGCCATATCAGACATGCTGGGTAAGCTTGATCCTCACTCTGCTTATATTCCAAAAGAAAACTTACAAGACATTCAAGAGAGAATGCAAGGAAGGTTTGTTGGCATTGGAATACAGTTTAGAATTATTAATGACTCCGTAACGGTTATTGAACCTATTAAAGGAGGGCCAAGTATTAAAGCAGGAATTAAAGCTGGTGACAGAATACTTATAGCTGATCAAGATACTTTATCTGGAAAAAAGTTGAATGCAAACGATATTCCAAGATTTCTAAAAGGGACATCAGGCACAGATGTAAATTTAGAGGTCTATAGAAAAACTAATGATTCATTATTTAATATTCTTGTGACTCGTGGTGATGTAAATATTAAAAGTGTAGACCTCTCTTACATGATAAACAATCATATTGGTTATATTAAATTGGATCGATTTGCAAGAAATAGTTATCGAGAATTTAAATCTGCCCTAACGAAGCTTACCGCTTCAGGAATGCATGATTTGGTTCTTGATTTAAGAGGTAACGGTGGGGGTTTTATCGATATTGCTAATGATATTGTTGATGAATTTTTAGAAGACGATACTCTCATTGTATTTACAAAAAATAATAAAGGAAAAATTGAAGAATATTTCGCAACAAAAGGTGGTGCTTTTGAAAAAGGAAAACTTTATGTTTTAATTGATGAAAACTCTGCTTCTGCCTCAGAAATTGTTGCTGGAGCTTTACAAGACAATGACAAGGGAACTATCATAGGTAGACGTTCATTCGGAAAAGGATTGGTTCAAGTAGAAATGGAATTAGGAGACGGTTCTGCGGTTCGATTAACCACTGCGAGATACTATACCCCAACAGGAAGGTCTATCCAAAAACCATATACCAGAAATGGAGATGTAAATTATAACAAAGATTACCAAAAAAGAATTTTAAATGGAGAGTTATTGTATAAAGACAGTATTCAAATTAATGATACGCTTCGATATAAAACTCCAAAAGGAAAATATGTATACGGAGGTGGAGGAATTATACCGGATATCTTTGTGGGCATAGATACCACCCAATATCTGAATACCTTTTTGTTTAACAGTATTACTAACTTTTCTTTTGACTATGTAGATAAAAACAGAAAAGCTTTAAATAGACTTTGGACATTGGACCTCTTTCTTACTAATTTTGATAAAGACAATTCAATTTTAGAATCTTATCTTGAGTTACTCCCTATGGCTACTCAAACTTATTATAGAAATAAAATAGACTTTAAATCAAAAATTAAAACCTATGTAAAAGCCACTATAGCAAGGGAGATTTTTGGAGATGAAGGGTTTTACAGAAGTATTCAAAAAGATGATGCTATGCTTCAAAAAGTGTTAGAATTGGATGCTAAAAAAGAATAGTGTTACTTTGTACCTCATGACTACCATTACTACATCTGCAAATAAAAAAATATATTTTGCATCTGACCAACATCTAGGAGCCCCAACAGCTGAGGCTAGCCTTCCTAGAGAAAGAAAATTTGTTGCCTGGCTAGATACAATAAAAGAAGATGCTGGCGCTGTTTTTTTATTGGGAGACTTATTTGATTTTTGGTTCGAATATAAAACTGTTGTCCCCAAGGGATTTGTTAGAGTTTTAGGAAAACTTGCAGAACTTAGAGATGCTGGAATAGCTATTTATTTTTTTGTAGGAAATCATGATTTATGGATGCGTGATTATTTTCAAAAAGAATTAAGCATCCCGGTATTCCATAAGCCACAAGAGTTTGATATTAATGGTAAGCTTTTTTTGATAGGTCATGGAGATGGGTTGGGCCCAAATGATCATGGATATAAGCGCATGAAGAAAGTATTTACCTTTCCATTTTTTAAATGGCTGTTTAGATGGCTTCATCCAGATATTGGAGTAAGGTTAGGACACTATTTTTCTGTTAAAAATAAATTGATCTCTGGTGATGAAGATGCTCGTTTTTTAGGTGAAGAGAATGAATGGCTAGCACTATACTGTAGAAGAAAACTAACAGAAAAACATTACGATTTTTTTATTTTTGGACATAGGCATCTCCCTCTAGAAATTGAGTTAAATAACAATAGCACCTACATTAATCTTGGAGATTGGATACAGTACTTTACTTATGGAGAGTTTATGAAAACCTTTAAACTTAAAGAATTTTAACCTATCTCCCTTGTAAATTTTATAAGTTGTTGAACCCCTTTATAGATACTCAAACAGTTTTCTTTGATAAAAAGTTTGTCTATTTTTATTTCTTTTTTATACGCTTCCATAACCTTTTCTCCATCAAAATCTACAAAAGCCATTCTAAAGAATAACTCGTTAGATTCAAATCCGAAATCAGAGCCTGGCAATAACGCCACACCATAATTTTTTAAGAGATGGTGAGACAGTTTGGTGCTGCTATCTATTTTTAAAGAAGTTAGATGCTCTTTAAACTTTTCAAACCCTACCATCATATAGAAAGATCCTTGAGGAGTTGTGCATTGAATAGCGCATTTAGACAACTCATTATAAATATAAGACGAGATTCCATTTAGAATAGCAGCTGAAGTAGCAACATAATCTTGTAGTTCTTTAGAATATTCATAAGCCTTAAGTGCTGCATATTGAACTGGAGAAGACACACAACTGAAAGTTTCGCTAAACAAAGATGAGTATACGACAGAAAGTTTTTTAAGTTCCTTTGGTAATGACATAAACCCTAAACGATAGCCACCAGCAGAAAACACTTTACTTAACCCTCCAAAAACAATAGTTCTTTCTGAGTAGTATTTAGAAATACTAGGAGAATGCGTATTTGAAAAATTTATTTGAGAATAGATTTCATCTGAGAACACAATTACCTTATACTTTCTACAAACTGCTGCCAAAGACTCATATTCTGCATCTGAATATATGGCTCCTGTTGGATTATTTGGAGAGTTTAAAACAAGAATATGTTCTTTATGAGAACTTTCGCTTAAATATACTTCTAAGCAATTTGCTGTGAGTTTAAAATTATCCTCTAAAGTAGTTTCAAGAACACTATAGGTTCCTCCCTTAGATTTAATTTGTGGGATATAACTAACCCAACTTCCTTTTGGAATTATAAAATGACCCTCAACTATTAAAACAGATTGGTACAATAGCTCCTTACTCCCTGGGCCTATAAAAATTAAATCTGATGCGCTTTGAATTCCTTGATGTTCTGAAAGAAAATTGGAAACTTGTTGTCTTAATTGTTCAAGCCCATTTACAGGTAAATAATGATTATTGCTTGCATTGTTTTTTAATTCTTCAACAATAGCATTGTGAATAGGAAAAGGAGATTGCCCAAACCCAAAATGAGTAACCTGATGTCCCATTCCTCGCAACTCTTTTACTTTTTCATTAATTAAAAGTGTTGCAGAAGGTTTTAATTCTGAAATATTTTGATTTATTCTCATAAGGGGAAAATAAAAAAAAGAGACCTGATAGGTCTCTTTTTTTTATAAAAAGTTATGCACTTTTATTATGATGGATCTTCTATGTACATTGTCCATGAAACGTTCCCATCTGCATCAGTACTTTTTGTACCCCACCAATGAAACCCAAAATCAACAGCGTTTTTGGTAAGCGTAAAAGATCCGCCTGCCGTAACTATATCAAAGGTAATATCTACCGGTTGAGAAAATGTATTGGTTGGCCATTCTAAAACAACCATTCCGTAATTTCCATCTTCCAATTGAGAACCAGAAACATTTTCTTCATTAGTAACGCCCTCACTTGAGTCTAAAAGGAAACCAGGAGCCCAACCACTTGACATTGTACCGAAAAGTAAATCTAAATCTTGACCACCTTCCCATGTCATTTTAGCAGAAAAATAGCCTTGTCTTACCATTTGAACAGTAGTATTTCCTGTGAAATTGGTAGTGAATCTTCTTGCAGCAGCATTTACAACAATGAAATCTGAAACACTAACGGTATGAGAATTTTCAGTAGCAGCAAAAGAAATAGGAATAACCAATGAGTTATCTCCTTGTGAACTTGCAGCTAAAGTTGTTACTCCTCCATCTAAAGAATATTCAACAGTAGAATAACTTGGTAATGCTTCTGAGAATTTGATTACTAAATCATAGCTAGTAGCATCATCAGCGACAGCAATTACATTAACTTGTTTATCAAAGGAAGCCGTAAGCTCCTTCATTGGCAATACTGTTATTGCATCATCATCATCTACATTACATCCAATGAATGTAAAAACTGCTAATAATACAATACTAAATTTATAAATATGTTTCATTTGTATATGTTTTAAAATTGAACGACGGTGTAGGTTACTACAGCTCCATCTGTTGATTTAGTGATTTCTAAAGAAGTGATTTCTTGAGACCATCCACCTGTAGCATTTAACAATGTACTGGTAAAAGGGTAGATCTCATTTGTAGGAACCTGCATTTCTATTAAATAATCAATAGCAGGTGAAAAAACATCCCAAGGTCTTATCGAGAAGGTATATACACCATCTGGCACAGCACTTGGTAGCGTTACAAATTCTCCTGGTGATACAGAGTAACCAAAGTCAATGGTAGTTAAAAATGCATCTCTAATTCTACAATCTAAATCAGAATTTCCAGCCCAGAAAAAACTGAAGTCAACATCTCCAACTGTAGTTTCTATTATTAAAGGTAATGTATCAGTAACGTCAATTGTTCTAGTAAGATCTCCAGGGGTTAAGTAATAATCATAATTACCACCAAAATCAGCATCTAATATTTCAATAGTTACGGTTTCTACTGCTTGTCCCTCAGCAACTCCATCGTCAGAAAAACTAACAATAACATCTACTGATGTTTCTCCAGAAGGAATGGTTACAGTTTCTGGAAAACTAGTTCCGTCTGTAGTACCGTCTGAAGAACTTGCGCCTAATGTAATTACTGTAGCAACAGGTAGTGGATTTGTACTTATACTGATTGTAAACGTAGTTGCGTTGGTATCAGAACTCTCCAATACTAGTTGACCGTCATTGTCATCAGTAAATCCAAGATTAATTTCACTTGTGGGATTCAAAGTTCCCGGGTTAGTTACACTATCTGCATCATCCTGTCCACACGAAACTAAAAGTGTGATGGAGAATATTAATAGTGCTAAATATTTAATATTTTTCATATTCTATAGGTTTGTATTTTATAATTTAAATTTTAATCTAGCAAAAACAGTTCTACCGTTAATTCCAAACTGTGAAGTAACACGTGGGTATATAAAGTTGTTACCACTTGTTAAATTAGCAGGACTTGCGTCTGGGAATACATTAAAAATATTACTTGAACCTATGGTTAAAGTCATATTTTCCGAAACATCATATCCAAAAGACATGTCAGTTATAACTTTCCCTCCAAATTCTGGATGAATAGGAACAGCAGTATCATTAATAGTTTGACTTAGCGTTGTATCAGGATTAATTACTGACCCAAAGAATGAATTTCTTAAAAAGAAGTTCCACTTTTCTCCTCTAAGCATATGTCCAAGATTTGCTTTAAATCTAGGAGTTGCTTTTTCTAAGAAATAAGATTCTCTTTCACCAAAGTAAGTACTCGCTTGAGAGGCTAATACTGTTGATGAATTTATCTCATCTACTCTTTGTGTGTATGCAAAAGTTACTGCTAAATCACTAGACAAAGTTAATTCGCCTACATTATCTTGATGTGAAACTACAACATCAAAACCTCTTGTCTCAGTATCAATTGCGTTAGCAAAGAAACGAGCAGATTCTGCATCGGTAACAATTCCATCTGGTATAGAAAAGTTTCCTGTTAACACAACTCTATCATCTACACCTGTGAAGAATGCATCTGCAGTTAATGTTAAGTTTGCATCTGGTATTTTAGCTGTAACTCCAAAACTTGCACTAAAAGACTCCTCTTGTTTTAATTCAGGAATTCCTAAAGCACCAGCTATTTGACTATCATTTGAGAAGGTTCCTACTTCATAAGGAACTCCCGAAATAAAGTTAGTACTTATTGTATTAAAGTTTAACTGAGCTAAAGATGGAGCTCTAAATCCTGTACTTGCAGCAGCTCTAAGATTAACATTATCACTTAATTTTACGATTCCTGCTAACTTCCAATTGAAAGTAGATCCAAAGTCACTGTAGTTTTCGTATCTAACAGCTCCTGAAAGGAATAAGTTCTTGTTAACATCTAATTCTAAATCTCCATAGAAAGCATAACTGTTTCTTGTAGCATTTCTTTCGTTAGCTGGTCTAAAACCAGGGAATACTTGGATTCCACCAGGTCTAGATCTTCCAAAGAAATCTACTACTTGAGTAGCAGCATTACCGTCCCAAATTTCACCATTGATATCATATGTTGCCCAAGACTCTTCTTGACCAGCAGTAATATCATAAGCTTCCATTCTGTATTCTGAACCAACAGCAACATTTAAACCAGACATTACATCATCGTAGAACTTTGTTAAATCTAAGTTGGTTGTGTTTTGTGCAAAAGAAAATCCTCCAGCATAAACCTCTAAAGGAGATGCTTGTTGTAAACTTGCGTTACTTGAATTTCCAATATTGAAATCAAAAGAGTTCTTTCCATAAGTATTACTAAAATCAATATCCCAATCACCTTTCTTTCCTTTAATACCTACTGCAATAGATTCGTCATTTACAATAGAATTTATCTCAGGTAACATCCCCGCTGGATATAACCCAGTGAAAGCTCTTGATTGAGCTGGTCTTCTGTAAAAACCTGCTGCATTACCTCTTCTATGGCTAATACCACCAAAGGCATAAAAACTGAAATCATCATTAAGCCTTAATTCCATGTTAGCCATGAACTTACCGTTTCTTAGTTGTGATTGTCCAACTCTCATACTAAAGTCTTGTCTTGTAAGCCCTCTAGTAACTAATTCTTCCTCTGAAGTATTAAAGTTTAATAACCCTCTTAATTCGTCAATTGAACTAGCCGCATTAATTTGAGTTTTTAATGAAAAAGGGAAGTGAGTAACTCCTTGAGCAAATGTCTGAATTTGAGATAAAGAGTATTGAGTAATATCTGAACCATATCCAGAATTTAACCCTACCCACTCTACAGAATTACTTGCATCAAATATTTGACCAGAAAACCCTTCGGCACCTGCTCTATATGATGGAGCTCTTGTAGACATAGATCCAGTAAAATTAATGAAACTACCTTTATCATCTAAAGGAATTCCATAATTTACATCAAATTGAAAGCTTTCACCATCCATACCGCCACTCTGGTTGTTTGTTTGGTCTCCCCAGTTTGATCCTTGATTTACTTGAAACTCTAATCCTTCATCGCTTTTTAAAACAATATTGATAACACCTGCAATGGCATCACTACCATACTGTGCTGATGCACCATCCTTTAAAATCTCTATTCTTTTGATAGAAAACGAAGGTATAGTATTCATATCTGTACCAACACTTCCTCTACCAACAGTACTGTTTACATTTACTAAAGAGGTACTGTGTCTTCTCTTTCCATTCACTAGAACTAAAACTTGATCTGGACCTAAACCTCTTAGGGCTGCAGGGCTAATATGATCTGTACCGTCAGAAACAGTTTGAGAAGTAGACGTAAAAGAAGGTGCTACATAATTTAAAATATCATTGACTGAAACTTGAGGTCCTGAGCTAATAAGTTCTGTAACATCAATAACATCAACTGGTACTGGTGTATTAGATACCGTTCTATTTTTATTTCTAGACCCAACCAATACAACTTCATCTAAAGCAAGATTACTGTCTTCTAAGACGATGGTTACATAACTAGCATCTACAATACTTTTTTCAACAGTCTTGAATCCTAAAGAAGATACAGAAATTGTTGTTGGCATTTTCTTAACATCTAAAGAAAACTCACCATTCTCATTAGTTGTTGTACCATTTGTGGTTCCTTTTTCTACGACATTCATAAATGATAAAGCTTCTCCGCTAGTATCAGTTACTTTTCCTTTAATTGTTTGGGCGCTAATGGTAACTGCACCGGCAAACAAAAACATAACCGTAAAAAATTTTAATAAGTTATTTTGTTTCATATAAGTGTAATTGATTGATAATAACTGCAAATGTTGCTTTTTTTTTTGTTAAAAACAAAAAAATACAGGCTTAATATGATGTTTCACACCATGTAAAACTTAAAAAAAAACTGAAAAAACTGAAAAAATCCCATTCTTACTAGCTTTAACCTATTTTTAACAATGATAAAAAATCGAATAATGTAAATTTGTTTTCAATTTTTTTTAATTTCAAATATAATGATATAATGGAGATAGATATAAGGGCAATTAATGAAAAAATAGA
>CAJQMN010000036.1 GCA_905479435.1 uncultured Flavobacteriaceae bacterium
CAAGGATTTTCAGTCCTTTGCTCTACCAACTGAGCTAAGGTACCTTTGCACTTAGCGGTCGCAAATATAAAGCGAGTTTTTCACAACTACCAAATAAAAATAGAAAAATCTATTGTATTTTTGACATTCACTTTCAAATAAAGAATGAATCTAGTCATAGACATAGGAAATACAAAAGTTAAAGTAGCTGTTTTTGAATTAGATACAATTATCACCGCTGTTGTTTGTGAGGAAATTAATCTTGTAAAGGAATTAAAAAGAATTTCTAACCAATATGCTTTTAAACGAAGTATTGTGAGTTCAGTAAAGGATATCAATGAAGAATATCTTGAAGAATTACAGAAATTACCATTTTTAATTACATTGAATACTGATACTCCATTACCATTTAAAAATCTTTATGCAACTCCATCAACATTGGGAAATGATAGAATTGCGTTGGCTGCCGCTTCGGTGTGTATACATCCATTTAAAAACACACTAGTCATAGATGCGGGTACATGCATTACTTATGATTTTATTAATGCTAAAAATGAATACTTGGGAGGTGCAATTTCTCCAGGAATAGCTATGAGATATAAATCTCTACATCAGTATACCGGAAATCTGCCCTTATTATCTAAAAATGAGGAGTTTAATATCATAGGTACATCAACTAAATCTTCAATTCATTCCGGTATTATTAATGGAATAAGCTGTGAAATTAAAGGGGTAATAGCTCAGTATAAGCAAGATTTTGGTGATTTAACAATAGTTTTAACAGGAGGAGACACAAAATTCTTGTCCAAACAATTAAAAAATAGCATCTTTGCTCATCAAAATTTTCTCCTTAGGGGATTAAATAAAATATTGACATTTAACAATCAATAATGATTAAAAAATTCATATTCATTTTAGCTGTTCTAATTTCAGCTCAATCTTTTTCACAAAGGTCAACTTCATCTCCGTATTCTTATTTTGGTGTTGGTGAAGAATTTGGAACAAGAACTGTTGAGCAAATAAGTATGGGTAGTATTGGAGCTGCATATAGTAGCCCAAGTTATTTAAACTTTGTAAACCCTGCTTCATTATCTGAATTAAGACTTGCAACTTATGTATTTGGAGTATTGAATAATGATTTGACCATTAGCGATGAAACTATAAATCAATCAACAAACTCTACAAGTTTAAGCTATTTTAGTATAGCTTTTCCATTAACTAAAAAAATGGCGGTAGTCTTTGGTATGCAACCTACTTCCTCAGTTGGCTACTCTCTAGTAAATACATTGAATGATGATGATGGTAATGCTGAAGAAATTACTCAATATGTTGGGGCAGGTGATGTTAATAGAATTTATGGAGGAGTTGGATTAAAGCTCTTTAAAGGATTTTCTGTTGGTCTAGAATTAGATTTTTTATTCGGAAACATACAAAACAGTGTGTTAAATGTTCGTGAGGATGTTACTTTAGCTACAAAAAATGTTGAGGATTCAAATGTCAGAGGAGGTTCAGTAAAATTAGGAGCTCAATACAAAACAACAGTAACTAAAGACCTAAATTTACATGTTGGAGCTTCTCTTAAGCTAGGGAATTCATTGAATTCTACTGGAACTGAAAATTTATATTCTTTATCTATAGGTGCTTCAGGATTTGAACAGCCAAGAGATACCATATTTTCTGGTCCTTTATCAGCAAAACTTGATAGACCTCTAGAAGCCATAGTAGGTTTGGGTTTAGGGAAGACAAACAAGTGGTATGCAGGAATAAATTATAAAACTCAAGATGCACTAGTAGCCTCAGGTTATTTTGATAACAGTGCTGAAAGTTTTCAATATGGACAATCTACTAGGCTTTCTGCAGGAGGTTTTTTTATACCAAAAATAAATTCAATTTCTAGCTACTGGCAAAGAGTTACTTATAGAGGAGGTTTAAAGTTTGAGAAATTAGGACTTCTAGTTAATGGTAACCCTAATACCAGCTCTTTTACAAGTATAGATGACTTTGGCATATCTTTTGGATTAGGTTTCCCGTTAGGTAATAGATTATCTAATATAAACCTAGGAGTTGAATATGGTAAGAAAGGAACTACAGATAACGGATTATTAGAAGAAAAATATGTTAATTTTAGACTAAGTCTTTCATTAAATGACGTTTGGTTTAAAAAGAGAAAAATTGATTAACAAATACGATTAGAAATGAAAAAACAAATTATTTTACTTACAAACCTATTTCTTTTTTTAGGGACACTTGCTTTAAATGCTCAGGATGCACAGCAGGAGTGTAATATAAAATACAATTTATTTAAGGGAGATTATCAATCAAAAAAGTATGAAGATGCGTATCCAAATTGGATATATTTAATGGATAATTGTAAAAAGTTATCTATTAATGTATACAAATTGGGAGATAAATTAGCGCAAGTAAGATTTAAAAATGCAGAGAATAAAACAGAAGCTGCAGCTCTTGTTAAACGAGTATATCTCCAAAGATTAGAAAATTTTCCAACCATAGATCCTGCAAAAGCTCACAGTAACTATGCTACTTTTTTAATAAAAAATAAATTAGCTTCTGATGAAGAAGTTTTTGAAACTTTACAACTCGCTTACAGTATAGATCCTACTCGCATGAGCGTAAGAAATATTTACAGATATTTTCAGGGGATTACTGATAACTACAAAGATACCAATCCTCAAAAAGTTTTTGACACCTATGATGATGTAATAGAATCTGTTGGAGAAAAGCTTGCAGATTATGCTAAAAAGTTAAAGGCATTGAATGATAAAACCGAAGCTGGACAAGATTTAGATAAAAGAGAAACAAAAAACCTTAGAGCTTATACTATAAATTCTAAAGCTTTAGGACAAGTAGAATCTGGATTAGATAAAATTATTATAGTGTTATCTACTTGCGATCGTTTAATTCCCTTATATGAAAGAGATTTTGAGGAAAACAAATCAAATTCAAAATGGTTAAAGAGAGCAGTGTCAAGAATGTTTAACAAAGAATGTACAGATGATCCGCTTTTTGAAAAACTAGCCATTGCCTATGCAGAAGCATCTCCTTCTGCAGATGCATATTCTTTTGTTGCCGGGGTATTAGCAAAAAAAGGTGATGTATCAGGAGCTCAAGAAATGAGAATGAAAGCATTTGATTTAGAAACAGACCCTCTTAAAAAAGCAAATTTTAAATTAAAGTTTGCACAAGCTGCCAAGAAAAGAGGTCAAAAGTCAAAAGCAAGACAATTGGCTAGAGAAGCTATTGCTTTAAATCCAAATATGGGTAGAGCTTACCTATTTATTGCTAGTTTATATGCATCTTCTGTGAATGCTTGTGGTACAAATGAATTTGAAAAAAGGATGACCTATGTAGCAGCACATAATAAAGCTGTTAGAGCAAGTAGAGTAGATCCTAGTATAAGTTCTGTTGCTAGAAAGTTTACAAGAAATTATAAGGCTAATTTCCCTTCTAAAAAAGTTATCTTTACAGAAGGTGTTAATGAAGGAGATGCATTCAAAGTAAAATGTTGGATTAATGAATCTGTAAAGATCACTTCCAGCGGTAAATAATAATGAATCCAATATCAAATACAATAAAAAAAAGCATTGCTGCAATTCTATGTGTGGTAATGCTTTTTTCTTGTACCAATGATTCAAAAAAAGTAAGAGATTTTTTAGCAGAGCAAAATCTACCCATTGGAGTTGCCAAAGATGTACATCACGTTTATAAAGATTCAGGAAGAGTAACTTCTAAGTTAATGACCTCCATTCTAAATGACTTTAGCAATAGAAAAAATCATCCATACAACGAATTTCCAAAAGGAATAAAAATCATAAACTTTGATAAGAATAGTAATGATTCTACCACTGTTACTGGTGATTA
>CAJQMN010000037.1 GCA_905479435.1 uncultured Flavobacteriaceae bacterium
GCCTCTACATTGTTTTGAGATCTAAAGTTTAGTTCTTCTTTTACAATTGTTGGATACAAGGTAAACCCTTCTAATATATTCGTTGCTGTACCTAAAGTTGTAGTTGTAACTTGGAAATTAGTTACATGAAAATCATAATCTGCTCCCGAAACTCCACTATATGCATAAAGAGCAAATTTAGCTGTTGAAGAAGTAGACGAAATAGGTACTTCCGGCATAGCTTGAGAGGCATTCGTTAATCCAGATGTAGAATCCCAACGATATAATTCTGCCCATGAAGTACCATCATCTTCTGAAAGAAGAACAGCAACATAATCATCTCCTGCATCCATACCGTCAGCATCAGCTCCAGAACCATTATAATCAGTTATACCAGCATCAATGTTTAGATAATGAGTACCAGCACCACTTAAATCAAAAGTAGGAGATATTAAATATTCATCAATATTAGTGCTCCAGATATTAACTTTAGCTCCTTTTCCTAAGGTTGCGTCATTTAAAAAATCAGAAGTACCCCATGCACTGGAAGTGACTGTTGCAGAAGGAGTACCATATGGTCCTGTAGACTCGGAGAATCCAGCAGGATAATTAGTAAAATCTGTACTAAAAGGTATTGGGGCATTTTCAATGGTTAGAGAATACTCTGCACAACCGATTGCCAAAGAAGCACCATTTTGTGGTACTACAGAATAGTAATAGGTTTCCCCATAATTTAAACCTGAAATATTAGCTGAAGTAGCAGGTGCATCTATAACGCCTATTGAAGTTAAATCACCAGAAGTTGTCCCCCAGAAAATTTCGTATCCAGTAGGTGCTACACCTGATGAAGGTGCATCCCAAGTAATAGCAGCAGCACCATTATTAAATGACACATCTGAACCTGTTGGAGATACATTTTCTGCACAATTTGGTGCAGAAGGTAAAGTATAATACTCTAAGCAAAACTCAACATTTACCATAGCTGTACCAAAATCATAAATCCTTATGACAAGTTCATCACCTATTTCCCAACCACTCAAAACTACATCACCTTGGTTGTATGTAGAATAAGCAATTTCAGTACCTGATGCATCATGAATACCGATATAAGGAGAACCAGCACCGTCACCCCAATAGCGTAACGCATCAGTTGTAGCGGTCCAATTAAAAAAGGCATCTACACCTTGATCTGAAGTTCCTTGACCAGGAAGCTCACTAGCTGTAAAACCTGAGTTTGGAAAGTCAATTGAAAAACTATAGGTTGAACAACCTGTGCCTTCAGGAGAAATTGTAAAAGGTAAAGTGGTTGCTGTTTCGAAAGTATCTCCAGCTAAAGGCATAGTCCAAGAAATAATACTTGAAGTACTATCGCCCTCTGATCCACCACAGTTAGATTGTACATAGATATCATAAGTTTCTTGAGAAGTTAAACCACTAAGAGTGATTGAATTTGTTGACACTGTGGCTGTAGTTCCGGTACCTTGAGTAAAACCAGAAACACCATATTCATAGGTCCATTGTGTTTCGGTACCTCCCGCCGTCCAAGAGATTTCAACTTCTGATGTTGAGGTAGCTGTAGCTGATAGACTTAAAGGAGGTGAACAAGATGGTGGATCTGGAACAACAATCACAAATGATGCTTCCAATTCTTCAGGTGTTCCTTCACAACCACCGGAACTATCAGTATCAGTACCATCACTAGGGGAAACCCCGCCATTGTCACCAATAACATTACCATAGGCTGTAACAGAGATTAGTGTACCATCCCAACCGTCATCATATTGGTCATAACAGTTTACATAATAAGTTCCTGGTGCTAGTGATATATCTTCATTAATTAATCCAGAGCCATTACATTGGGTTCCATCACCCTGACCCCAAATCTGTGTACCTCCACCATTTACTTCCGTGGTAATACTTACCCATTTTTCACCAGCATAAGAGCCACCAGAAGTGGTTATGTTTATGGTAGATTGTGAATTTACCTCAAAGCAAAAGGTTAATAATAATAATAATAAAGTAATTTTTTTCATATTGTTTGGTTTTAGTTAATTCTTTGTTAAAATAGAGGTAAGACGCAAACTACACTTTTTCCGTCAAATAAGAAAAAACTAAGTGAAAAAAAATTAAATTATTGGTATTATTAAACATATCATAAAAAAAATAGGTTTTGATTACTAAATCAAAACCTATTTACACTTTAAAAATAATTACTTTAATTATTCTTCTATGAATTTATCCATTACAGCGTCACTTACGCCCATATTAGAGAAGCCTCCGTCATGAAATAAGTTTTGTAAGGTTACTTTTTTTGTTAAATCTGAAAATAAAGAAATGGTATAGTCTGCACATTCTAATGCTGTAGCATTTCCTAATGGAGACATCTTGTCTGCATAGGCTAAAAAACCTTCAAATCCTTTTACACCACTACCTGCTGTAGTTGGTGTTGGAGATTGAGAAATGGTATTAACTCTTACCTTATGATCTCTACCAAAGAAATATCCAAAACTACGCGCTATACTTTCTAAATAAGCTTTGTTATCTGCCATGTCGTTATAGTCTGGAAAAACACGTTGAGCTGCCATGTAGGTTAGGGCTACGATACTACCCCACTCGCTCATGGCCTCTTTGTTATATAAGACATTCATTACTTTATGAAAAGACACCGCAGATACATCCCACCCTTTGGTAGTAAAATCATACTTAGGGTCTGTATACAATTTCCCTTTTCTTACGTTAACAGACATACCAATAGAATGCAATACAAAATCAATTTTACCGCCCAGAATTTCCATAGATTGTTCAATCAAATGCTCTAGGTCTTCCATAGAAGTAGCATCTGCTGGAATAATTTGAGATCCTGTTTTGGCTGCTAAATCTTTTATAGTTCCCATTCTCATGGCTATAGGCGCGTTTGTTAATACAAACTCTGCTCCTTCTTCATGAGCTCTTTCTGCAGTTTTCCAGGCAATAGAGTTTTCATCTAATGCTCCAAAAATAATTCCTTTTTTTCCTTTTAATAAATTATAAGACATCTCTTAAATTGTTTGTTTTTTATTCGTGGGCAAATATAATCGTTTAATTTTTATCGTTCTATTTTTTATATTCTATTTGAATAACTACTAATTTTCAAAAAATAAAAGTCAACTATTAATTAAGGAGCTCTCTTGCGTGGGTTAGAGCACTGTCTGAAATAGATTTACCACTTAACATTTCTGCAATCTCAACAATTCTCTCATCTTCAGACAATTGTTTTAAATTGGTTGTAGTAATATGGTTTACCTCTTCTTTATACACCTTATAATGCTGATTTCCTTTAGCGGCAATTTGTGGTAAATGTGTAATTGTAATTACTTGCATTTTACGGCTCATCTGAGACATGATATGAGCCATTTTATTAGAAATTTCTCCAGAAACACCACTATCTATTTCATCAAAAATAATGGTTGGCAGCTGACTGTTTTCTGATAAAATCTTTTTTATAGCCAACATAACTCGAGATAACTCTCCCCCGGAAGCCACTTTTTTTAACTCTCCATATTGCCCTCCTTTATTGGCAGAAAACAAAAATTCTAAACTGTCTTTTCCGTTCTTGTAATAATTTTCTGATGGTGTGTTTTTTATTTGAAAACGCGCATGAGGCATTCCTAAATCTGCTAATATATCTGCTAATTGTTTCGATAACTTTAGGATAATTTTACTTCTAGCCTCTGAAATTTTCAGAGCTACTGCATCTAATTTATTTGCTATTCCTTTTACGATAGTTTCTTGATCTAGTATGCTTTGTTCCGCGTTTTCTACTGTATTAACTTTTAAAAGTAATGCCGATTGAATAGTCAATAACTCTGAAATAGAGTTAACATAGTGTTTCTTCTGCAAATTATAGATTAATTGCAAGCGATCGTTTAACTGTGTTGCTTCAGAGGGGTTAAAATCTACCTGTTCAAATGCAGATTCTAGATCTCCAATAATGTCATCTAATTCTATTTTAACACTAGAAATTCTGTCAGAAAGTTCTTGATATTCTTTTGAATACGAATCAATTTTAGTTAATTTTTGTTCTAGTGAATACAATAAGTTTTGAATTCCAATATTCTCATCAGTACTAATTTGAAGTGCTTCAGATAAATTTTGTTTGATTTCTTCTACGTTATTTATTTTCTCTAATTTTTCCTCTAATAACTCTTGCTCGTCTTCTATAAGTTTGGCTTCAAACAATTCGTTATATAAATGAGAATTATAATCGTATTGAAGGTGAGTCTCTCGTTGAGCGTGTTGAATTTCTTCTAGTTTCTTTTTTTCTTTGGTATAACTCGCTAACCCACTCTGATAAGAAGCTAGCTTGCTCTTATTATTAGCAACAGCATCTAACAGCTGAAACTGAAACTCCTGGTCTGAGACTTGAAGCGTTTGATGTTGTGAATGAATGTCTATGAGCCTAGCTCTGAGTGCTGTTAAAACCAACAGTGTTACAGGTGTATCATTTATAAAAGCTCTAGATTTTCCAGAAGGGAGAATTTCTCTTCTTAAAATAGTATTGGTCTCATAATCGATATCTTCTGTTTCAAAAAAATCTTGTAAATTATAAGAATGTATAGATACTATGGCCTCAATAACACATTTGTTATTGGTGTTTTTCAAGGTAGAAGAATCTGCTCTATTTCCTAAAACTAATCCAAGAGCTCCTAGTAAAATTGATTTACCGGCACCTGTTTCTCCTGTAATTATAGATAGACCCGAAGAAAAATCAATGTGTAATTCATTGATTAAAGCATAATTTTTTATCGTGATTGATGCTAACAAATACCTTAGTTTTTAAAGATTAAATGTAATTAATTTTTTGGATAATAAACCTTTTTGTTATGAAGATTCGCATTGACTTTTTGTTTACTGTAATGCAATTCAAAAAATGAGTCATTTGCCCAATCTTCATATAAATTTCTATAAAAAATACTATTGGGGTCTCCAGACTGTCCGGGTGAATTTGTTGCTTTAGAATTGTCCCAATCTTTTGTATCTATGACTACTCTAAAACTAGCCCCTGAAGATTGGCTTAAATTTGAACCTGAAGAACCAGGCGTATAGGCGTTACCGCCCCTTGGATAAGTTTTAAAGCTTATCAAATTATAGATTGAGTCATTCACAATATTTTGAAGTGGATGTTTAATTTTGATATGCTTAAAATCTTTCTGCCCATATATCCAATTCTTTAAATCTTTACCAAACTTTGCCTCTAATTCTTTAACAGATGTAACAAAGGTGTTCTTTAAAAAATCATCTCTTTGCTTTGCTGGAAGTTTGTTTAAATTTTCAATTATTTTAAAGAGTTGAAGAGTTAATAACCCTTGGACACTTTCTGGTACATATTTTTTATGAAATTCTCTAATGATAGTTCGTTCCCAATTTACATAAATCATAGCTTCAACTGAAGCTGTTGTGAGTTTATTATTCCAAGTTAAAAGTCTGTCAAAATATTTTTTAAATGCTATATCTAATGAAGTCTGATCTATCATTTTTATCAACTTTTCTGAAGGTAAAGAATGATAATCTACTTGTAAATCCATCATGTCTTGCATCGTAAATTTATTTTTAGACTCATTAGAAAGTACACTATTTACTCGATCACCTCTGTAAGGATCTGACCATGAGAAACCAATGGCATTCCATTGTTTGTAGGAAGCTGGTGTCACATTTTGATTGGCAGAGGCGAAGAAACCACTAGACGGGTTTACAACATGAGGCTTTTCTTTAATGGGTAGGTATCCATCCCATTCATAACTTCCATCACCAAGTACAGGAACTAGCCCACTATGAGTGTTTCTAATGGGGGCAATGCCAACTGCTTGCCACCCAATGGTGCCGTCCTTATCTGCCCAAACCATATTTTCTCCAGGGATATGACTGTAACTACAAGCTTCTCTAAATTCTTCCCAGGATTGAGATTGGTTCATACGCAAAGAAGCTAAATACGGAGACCCTCCTACCTCTAACCATCCACATTTTACAGCATAGGCTCTATTTCTCTTTTCATCTACAAAAGTGACAGGGCCATGAATAGAATACTGCAACACTATTTCCTGATTTTCATTTCCTTTTACAGCAATTGTTTCTTTTATTTCTTTAAAATCTAACCATTCTCCTTTGTGCCAATATTGATTTGAATTTTTAGGGTTTAACTCATAGACATACAAATCTTCAGCGTCTGTTCTAAAAACGGTTAAACCCCATGCACCAAAACCATTATGACCGATTGAAATTCCAGGAATTTCTGGTTCACCTCCTCCAATAACATTCCAACCTGGTGCTACCAAATGCGTAATATATCTAAGTGAGGGGGCTACAATACTTCTGTGTGGGTCGTTTGCTAAAATAGGTGATCCATTGAATGATTTATTGCCTGAAATTGCCCAATTGTTACTTCCTATACTGAACACATCTTCTAAGTCTTCAACCTTCTTAGGTAATAATGAAGCAAGAGCACCTTTTTTCTGATACTTCTCTTGAAGATACTCCTTTTTATATTTCACAGGAGTTCTGTAAGCATTATACAGCCCTAAAATATCTCGGTCTAAATCTTCTTTTCTGATTTTTTTATCAAGTTTTAAAGAAGGATCTTTAGGATGCAGCCATAGTAATTCTTTAACCTTTTTTTCACCAATTCTAGAAACTGCTCTTCCAATATTTAATTCTTGACCAATATTACCCAACAATCCTTGATGTCTAGATATCACAACTTCAGGTGTCCAAAATTCTGGCTGTATGTCTAACAATTCAAATTCTACCGGAAGTTCTTCAGGATGGTTTTTCATTTCTTGTATATAAGCATTCACGCCTTCAGTATAAGCCGTAATAATTTCATACCCATCTTCATGATAATGATTTAATTCCTCTTTAATATCTCCTCTAAATTTAAAAAGCCGAGTACCGATATCTCTTTTTAATTCAGATTCTCCAAAAATTTCCGCAACGGTTCCTGTGGCCTGTCTCCTCCAAATTTCAAATTGAAAAAGTCTGTCTTTAGCGGCTAAATACCCTTGCATAAAAAAAAGATCTTGTTGGTTTTTAGCATAGATATGATTGATACCGTATTTATCTCTTAATACCTCAACTTCGTCATTTAAATCAAGTTGACTTTTTGAAGTACAAGAACACATGAAAATCAAAATAAGAACTAGGAATTTACATCTAATTTTAGTTATGCTATAACGAACTGAAGAAATTGGAAAATGAAAATACTTTTTATAACTCATGAGCTTTCATAATTTGAAACAAAGAAATATAAATATAGTAAATAATACCTTTGAAGATATGTGAAAAATAAGACCTAGTAAATTTAAGGACTAGAATTGAGTAGCGTCTAAAAAAATTAGTACTTATAGTTGCTAATTAATTTTTCGCCACTTTGAACTATTGTTAGGAGATATTTTTTGAAGCACTACCAATAAACGTTGTTTACTTCTGGTGTTTGGCCCATCTGAATAGAGGTTAACAATTTCATCAGATTTTGCATCAAAAAATAGTC
>CAJQMN010000038.1 GCA_905479435.1 uncultured Flavobacteriaceae bacterium
GCTAATTTTTGAAATACAGTTGGTGGATAACTTTCAAAATATTGATAAGCCAATATTAACATGGCATCACCAGAAAGGATTCCTCTATTCAAATCCCATTTTTCATGAACTGTTTTTTTTCCTCGCCTTAATGGCGCATCATCCATAATATCATCATGCACCAGGGTGAAATTATGAAAAACTTCAACTGCCAAAGCAGCAGGAAATGCTTTCTTATAATCACTGGATAAAATATCAGCAGCCATTAAAGTTAAAATTGGTCGAATACGTTTACCTGAAAGCTGAATGATATAGTTGATTGGTTCATAGAGGTTTTTTGGCTCTCTAATCCATTCTTTTTTGTCAAGGTACTGTTGAAATTCCTTTTGATATGATGTTAAATCCAAATTTTGAAAAGTTTAAACAAAAATAAGATTAAAGATTTATTTTAATGTTAAGAATGTTAAAAAATCATTAAACTCAGGAAACTATTTTTGTTTCTAAAGTTTCCATTGTATTTTTGCCATGTTTTTTATGAAAAAGAAAATACTACATAACGCCACAGAGATGTTCTTAAATATAGGTTTTAAGAGTGTTACTATGGATGATATTGCTACAAATTCAGGAATATCCAAAAAAACAATCTATGCCCATTTTGCGAATAAAATTCAATTAGTAGAGGCTGCTACACTTCATATATTTGATGTTATTTCAAAAGGGATCGATATTATTCACGAACAACAACAAAATCCAATTATAGAATTATTTGAGATAAAAAGGTTTGTGATGAAGCATTTAAAAGATGAAAAATCTTCTCCTCAATATCAACTTCAAAAATATTATCCTAAAATTTTCAAGAATTTAAAACACAAACAATTTGAGCTAATGCAAGAGTTGTTTAAAGAAAATTTAACAAAAGGCATTGAGCAAAAGTTATATAGAAACGACATTGATATTGATTTTACAGCGAGAATTTATTTTAACGGAATGTTAGGAATTAAAAATAAAGATTTATTTCCTCTTGTTAATTATTCAATGAATACACTCACTTCCTATCATTTAGAATATCATTTAAGAGGTATTTGTTCACAAAAAGGCATAAAAGAATTAGAAAAACAATTATAAAATTAATTAATGAAAAAGAATTTAATACTTATCCTAACCCTATTTTTTAGCTTCCCTAGTTTTGCTCAAGAAATAAAGATCTTGTTGTCTTTAGAGGAGGCTATTAAAATGGCATTGGAGAATAGTTACAACACAAAAGCATCAAAAAATAATGTCTTATCAGCCAAAGAAACTGTTTGGGAAACAACTGCTACAGGTTTGCCACAAATAGATGCAGCTGTTAATTATCAAAATTTCATAAAACAACCTGTTTCTTTGTTACCTGCGGCTGCTTTTGATAATACTGCTTCTGTTGTTCAGACTGTTGAAGATTATTTTGGTATCCAATCAAATAGAGATCCTAGTCTACCTCAAGGATTCATACCCGTAGTTTTTGGAACACAACAAAATATAAATGCATCTGTAACAGTAACACAGTTACTATTCGACGGATCTTATTTAGTTGGCCTCCAGGCTTCGAGAGCTTATTTGAAAATTTCTGAACAGGCCAATGAGAAAACCGAAATTTTAACAAGAGAAGCTGTTGTTAACGCCTATGGTAGTGTTTTAGTGGCAGAAAAAAGCATTACTATTCTCCAAGGAAATCTAAAAATTATTGAGAAAAACCTTCATGATGCAAAAAAGATTTATGAAAATGGTTTTAATGAACAAGAAGATGTTGAGCAATTAGAAATTACTTTTGGAACCTTAAAAAGTCAATTGTATAACTTGCAAAGAATGAAAGGAATAGCGTATCAGATGTTAAACCTTTCCATAGGAGTTTCTATAGATACTTCTATAGAATTATCAGATAATCTAGATGATTTAGCAGAAACCAATATTAATTTGGGGCTAATTTCTAAATCATTTAATTTATCTAATCATATCGATTTTAAAATTGCTGAAAATGACAGAGAGTCAAAAAGACTCATGATGCTATTAGAAAAAAGTAAAGCTTTACCAAGTTTGTCAGCTTTTGTTAACTATGGAAAACAAGGCTTTTCAGATACATTTACTTTTTTTAAAGGTAACCAACAATGGTTTGACTCATCACTAATGGGCGTGAGTTTAAATGTTCCTATTTTTAGTAGTCTAGGTAGAAAAGCCAAAACAGCTCAAGCTAGAATTGCTTTAGAAACCGCTGATGTTAGATTAACAGAAACCAAACAAAGGCTTAGTTTACTCGCTGAAAAATCAAAAAATGAATATCAATTAAGTATTGAAAATTACAATACAGCGAAGAAAAATGTTGATTTATCTGAACGAATTGAACGAAAACAAAGAACCAAGTTTTTTGAAGGAATCTCCTCAAGCTTTGATTTATTACAAGCTCAAAATCAGTTATTTACTCAGCAACAAAATTATGTGCAATCTATGTTAGAAGTGATTGCAAAAAAAGCAGCTTTAGAAACTGCATTAAATATACCTATTAAATAAAAAATTATGAAAAATATATACCTACTAATTATAATCACTGTTTTCTTAAATTCATGCAGTAATAAAAAAGAACCTTCATTAGAGGAGGTTTTAGCAACTAATGATGTAGAATTATTAAAATCTAGAAAATCTGAGATTGATGCTAAGTTAGAAGAACTAACCTTAGACTTGAACCAATTGAATAATAAATTAAGTGTTCTAAATAAAGATAGAAATACTCCTTTAATTACTACGATTAGAACAAGTGAACAGAAATTTAACCACTTTATAGAGCTTCAAGGAAATGTAAAAACAAAACAAAATGTTTTGGTGTATCCAGAAATGCCAGGAATCTTAAATAAAGTATACGTTAAAGAAGGTCAGAAAGTCAAAAAAGATCAGATTTTAGCTACTATAGACGATGGAGGCTTGTCTCAGCAATTGTTATTATTAAAATCAAATGAACAATTAGCAAAAACAACATTTGAACGTCAAAAAAGATTATGGGATCAAAAAATTGGTTCAGAAATTCAATATTTACAGGCTAAAACTTCATACGATTCACAAAAAAATGCCACAAAACAACTTAAAAAACAGTTAGGTAAGTTTACAATTAGAGCTCCTTTTTCTGGAATTATAGATGATGTTTTTAAAGAAAAAGGTACAGTGGTAGCTCCAGGACCTGGAGCAGAACTGTTTAGAATTATAAACCTCTCTAATATGTATATAGAAACAGATGTGCCTGAGAGTTATATTTCTAGTATTAAAAAAAATAAAATGGTAGAAGTAAATTTCCCAATACTTGGGAGATCTTATGATTCTAGCATTAGACAGGTTGGAAATTTTATTAACCCAAGTAATAGAACTTTTAGAATAGAGGTAGGAATTCCAAATTTAGATGGTGAAATAAAACCAAATCTAACAGCTAAATTAAGATTAAACGACTACTCAAACTCAAATGCAATTTTGATACCTCAATCAATTATTTCAGAAAATGCAAAGGGGCAACAGTTTATCTATGTTGTTAAAGACAACAAAGAAAAGAATCAAGTTTATGCTGAAAGGCTGGTGATTGAAACCGGAAAAACTAACGGAGATTTTATTGAAGTAACTAAAAATTTAGATGCTAATGTAGAGGTTATTTTAGAGGGAGCGAGAAGTGTGAATAATGGTCAGGTTGTAAAAGTCATAAAAAAAATTAATTAAAAATGTCTAAGATTAATAAAAAAATAGATAAAGAGTTTAGACTTTCTTCTTGGGCAATTAATAACAAAACTACTATTTATGTATTGATGTTTTTAATTCTTTATTTAGGTATTACATCGTATTTCAAAATGCCTAGAGAGAATTTTCCTGAGATAAATGAAACAAAAATATATATCAGCTCAGTTTACCCGGGAAATACAGCAGAAGATATTGAAAAACTTATTACGAATCCTTTAGAAGATAAGTTAAAGTCTGTAAGTAACGTAGTTGAAATTATTTCAACATCACAAGAAGACTATTCTATCATAACCGTTGAGTTTGACGAGAATATTCCTGTAGAAAAAGCAAAACAAAAGGTAAAAGATGAAATAGATCAAGAGGTTGCTGGTGAAGATTGGCCAACATTTAATGGTGCAAAAGTTACACCGAATGTTTTTGAATTAAGTATGTCTGAGGAAGTACCTATTCTAAATATTAACATTTCCGGGAATTATCCAGTCTCTAAATTGAAAGAATTTGGAGAGTATTTACAGGATGAAATTGAGGATTTATCAGAAATTAAAAAAGTAGACATACGTGGTGCCCAAGATAAAGAAATTGAAGTAGCTGTTGATATCTATAAAATGATGGCTGCAAAAGTTAGCTTTGATGACATTACCAATTCAATTAATCGTGGAAATGTAACCATGTCAGCAGGAAATTTCGTTACAAGCCAGCAAAGAAGAACAGTAAGAATTATTGGTGAAATAGATGCTCCAGAAGAGTTACTTGATTTTGTAATAAAATCAGAGAAAGGGAATTCAATCTACTTAAAAGATGTTGCAAAAATTTCTTTCAAAGATAAAGACAAAACAACGTATGCTAGAGAAAGAGGGGCTGCTGTTGTAATGCTTGATGTTAAAAAAAGAGGTGGCGAAAATATGGTGGCTGCTGCAGACAAAGTGGGAGAAATTGTAAGATTAGCAAAAAAGAATAACTTTCCTCAAGACCTAGATGTTACAATCACTAATGACCAATCTCCAAAAACAATTGGTCAAGTAGACGATTTGGTAAATAATATCATTTTTGGGGTTATTTTAGTAGTTATTGTTTTAATGTTTTTTCTAGGATTCAAAAATGCAATTTTCGTTGGTTTTGCAATACCCATGTCTATGTTTATGTCTCTAATGATTTTAGGAGCCCTTGGGTACACATTAAACACAATGGTTTTATTTGGATTGATAATGGGGCTAGGAATGTTGGTTGACAACGGGATTGTAGTGGTAGAAAATGTATACCGTTTAATGGATGAGGAAGGATTAACAAGAATAGAAGCAGCTAAAAAAGGGATTGGTGAAATTGCTTTTCCTATTATTATCTCAACAGCAACAACAGTTGCTGCTTTTATTCCCTTAGGTCTTTGGCCAGGAATTATGGGGCAATTCATGGTAATTCTACCCATAACATTATCTATTGTTTTGGGGTCATCATTATTTGTTGCAATTTTTTTCAATTCTGTCTTAGTTTCTCAATTTATGAGTATTGAGGATAAAAATATGCCGCTAAAAAATATTATAAAAATAACAAGTATTATGGCGGTTATTGGGATCCTTATATTTTTCTTAGGAGGAGAGTATAAGGGAATAGGAACTTTAATTCTATTTACGGCTATTATGTTTTGGGTTTACAGATTTGTGTTGAGAAAAGCAGCAAATTATTTTCAGAAAAACACATTAGTATTTTTAGAAAATTGGTACGAGAGACAATTAAAAAGAGCTTTAACTGGTTGGAGACCCTATGTATTGGTAATGGCAACATTTGCTATTTTAATTGTTGCTTTTGTAGGTTTTGGATGGTCTCTTTCAGAACAAAGAACCAAAGTAGAATTTTTCCCAGACAACAAACCCAATCAAATTATTGTATATATTGAATATCCTGAAGGTACAGATATTGAAAAAACAAATGAAATAACCCTAGAGATTGAACAAAAGGTTTATGAGGTATTACATCAAAAGAAATATACCGATGATGGTTATAATTTTCTTATAGAGAGTACTGTTTCTCAGGTAGGAGAAGGAGCAGGAAATCCAGAGAAAGATGGTGGCTCTTCAGCAGAAATGCCACATAAAGGAAAAATTACTGCTTCTATGCGTGAATTTAAATATAGAAGAGGGGAAGACAGTGAAATATTGCGTCAAAAAGTACAAGCAGCACTAGTTGGAATTTACCCCGGTGTTCTTATTTCTGTTGAGAAAGATGCGAATGGACCGCCTGCAGGATCTCCAATAAATATTGAGCTAAATGGTGAAGATTACGAAGAGCTAATTTTGACTGCCGAAAGAATGCGAGATTACTTAAATACACAAAGCATAACTGGAGTAGATGAATTAAAGATAGATGTAAATAAATCTAAGCCAGGAATGCAGGTTTTAGTGGATAGAAAAAAAGCTGGAGAGCTAGGGGTTTCTGCAGGTCAGATTGGTCAACAGTTGAGAGCTTCCATTTTTGGAAATAAAGCTGGTATTTATAAAGAAAAAGGGGAAGATTATGATATCTATGTTCGCTTCAATAAAGAAGATAGATACAATACAAGTGCTGTTTTTAATCAAAAAGTAACTTTTCGTGATCAAGCAACAGGTAAAATTAAAGAGATTCCTGTTTCTGTAGTTGCCTCTCAAATGAATAGCTCTGGTTTTAGTGCCATTAAACACAAAAATGTAAAAAGAGTAGTAACAGTATACTCTGCTTTGTCTCCAGGTGAAACAGATGCAGGAGCAGTTGTTTCTAGGATTCAAAACTCTATGAAAAATTTCAAAAATTTTCCTAAGGGTGTTAACATAGATTTTACTGGTCAAATAGAAGAAGAGAAAAAACAAATGAACTTTTTAGTAGGGGCATTTCTTACAGGAATACTGTTAATTTTCTTTATTTTAATTTTTCAGTTTAATTCAGTTTCAAAGCCAGGTATTATTATGTTGGCAATTTTTTTAAGTCTCATTGGAGTTTTTGGAGGATTGGTAATTTCTGGAGCACCTTTTGTTATTATGATGACAATGGTTGGAATTATTGCCCTCGCTGGAATAGTAGTTAATAATGGTGTTGTATTATTAGATTACGCTGAATTATTAATCAGTAGGAGAAAATTACAAGATGAAGTCTCTGAAAAAGACTATTTGCCTTTAGAAAGTTTATTTGAAACGGTTGTAAAAGCAGGGAAAGCACGTTTACGACCAGTTTTACTAACAGCAATTACTACCATTTTAGGGCTAATACCTCTAGCTATTGGATTAAACATTAATTTTTTCACATTATTTTCAAATTTTGATGCAAATATTTATATGGGAGGAGATAATGTTGTTTTTTGGGGTCCACTAGCTAAAACAGTTATTTACGGTCTATTAATAGCAACATTTTTAACACTAATTGTGGTTCCAATTTTATTTTATCTCGTCACTAAATTTAAAATGAGGATGAAGGGTTTGTTAAAAACAACATAAGAACACTAAATAATTCTTAGAACATCACATAAAGAGGATACAACCCTGTAGGTTTCATCCTCTTTTTGTATTTTCGGAAATCATGATGCAGAAAAAAAAATCGTATACAGTTGATGAACTTCAAAAAAAAATGGAGTATTTCTGCGTATACCAAGATCGTTGTCATCAAGAAGTAGAGCGAAAAATGAATGAGCATCAATTAATACCTGAAGCCCAAGAAAAGATTTTACTTTATTTGATGCAGCATAATTTTTTAAATGAAGAACGTTTTTCAAAAAGTTTTGCTCGAGGAAAGTTTAGAATTAAAAATTGGGGCAAACAAAGAATAACAAGAGCGTTAAAAAGTAAAAATATTTCTGCTTATAACATAAAGACTGCCTTAAAAGAAATTGAGGAGGAAGAGTATTTACAAACTATTTATAGAATAACTGATTCTAGAAATAATAGCATAACAGAAAAGAATATTTATAAGCGAAAAAAAAAGTTACAAGACTTTCTTATACGGAAAGGCTATGAATATGACTTAATCTTTAAAACGGTAAATGAAGTCTTAGGATAAGGGTTTAAAACAAAATTAAAGTGATTTTATTTGATGTCTTTTATTAGAAGTTGAATTGAAGTATTTCCGTTCCACTCATTCTCATCTAAATTATATGCAATATCAAAATCATTTTGAGTAGATGTTATTTTATCACCAAGGCCAAAACCTATTGCATTATATGTTTTTTGATCAGCTCCGTTTATGATATTCAATTTTAAGTGACTCTTGTCTGCACCAACCCTTTTACCGTAACCATTGTCTCTTACTGAATGAGTTGTAAACACAGGTTTCATATTTTTTGGACCGAAAGGCCCCATTTGCTTGAGTATTCTAAAAAATTTTGGTGTAATATCTGATAATTCTAATGGAGAATCAATGGTAATTTCAGGGATTAATAATTCTTTATCTATAGTTTTTTTGACTACAGCTTCAAATTTTTCTTTAAAAGGGATATACTGATCTGGGTTTAATGTTAAACCGGCAGCATATTTATGACCTCCAAATTGTTCTAAATGTTCTGAGCATTGTTCAAGGGCTTCATAAACATCAAAACCTTTTACAGATCTGGCTGAGGCTGCGAGTTTTTCACCACTTTTTGTAAAAACTAATGTAGGCCTGTAATAAGACTCTATGAGTCTAGAAGCCACAATGCCAATAACACCTTTATGCCAATCTTCAGAATAAACAACCGTTGAAAAGTTTTCTTTTTCATCAGCAGCCTCAATTTGTTGTAAAGCTTCATAGGTAATTTTTTTATCGATTTCTTTTCTTTCTATATTGAATTTTTCAATTGAAGCAGCAAAACGTATTGCTGTCTCATAATCCATTTCAGTTAATAGTTCTACGGCATAATTTCCGTGTTTCATTCTTCCAGCAGCATTAATTCTTGGAGCAATAATAAAAACAACATCAGTAATGGTTAGTATATTTTTTTTTACTCCTTGAATAATGGCTTTAATTCCATTTCTTGGATTCGAATTAATTACCTGTAGCCCAAAATAGGTAAGTATTCTATTTTCACCGGTTACAGGTACTATATCTGCTGCAATCGCTGTGGCAACTAAATCTAAGTAGGTTGTTAAATCTTCTAGAGTTTGCCCTCTTTTTGAAGCTAAGGCTTGAATTAATTTAAAACCTACTCCACAGCCACACAACTCATCGAAAGGATAGGAGCAATCCTTTCTTTTTGGGTTTAAAACTGCTACCGCCTTTGGTATTTTATCTCCGGGTTTATGATGATCACAAATTATAAAATCAATATTTTTTTGTGAAGCGTATTTAACTTTATCTAGAGCTTTGATTCCACAGTCTAGCGCTATAATAAGCGAAAAATTATGATCAGCTGCAAAATCAATTCCTTGGGTTGAGATTCCGTACCCTTCATTATATCTATCTGGGATGTAGGTAGCGATGTTATTTGTGATTGTTTTTAAATAAGAGGAAACTAAAGAAACAGCTGTTGTTCCGTCTACATCATAATCTCCATATATAAGAATATTTTCATTGTTGGCAATTGCTTTTTCGATTCTAGAAATAGCAATATCCATATCTTTTAACAAGAAAGGGTCATGAAGATCATCTAATGAAGGGCGAAAAAATTTTTTTGCTTGCTCAAAAGTATGTATGCCTCTTTGAATTAAAAGCGAAGACAATACTTTATCAATAGAGAGAACCTCAGATAGTTCATCAACTAAGGATACATTAGGTGCAGTTTTTAAAGTCCAACGCATAGCAATTTTTATTGCTTATGAAGATACACTTCTGTGGTTACTTTTGCAAATTGACGAAACATTTCCATCACACCACAGTATTGATCTACAGATAATTTAACAGCTTTATTAATTTTATCTTCTTGTAAATCACTTCCATAAAAATGGTATGCTATAACTACTTTGTGATAATATCTTGGGTGCTCTTCTGTAAGTTCTCCATGAACAACCATTTTAAAATCGTCTACCTCGGCTCTCATTTTTTTCAATAATGACACGACATCTAAACCTGAGCATCCTGCTAAAGAAGATAGCATTAATGCTTTTGGGCGTAATCCTTTGTTTTCAATTCCTTCATCAGGAGCATCCATAAAAAGGGTTTCACCACTGGGATTGTCTGATTCAAATACCATATTTTCTTTCCAAACGGTTGTTACTGTATTATTTGCCATAAATTTTTATTTTTAACAAAAGTAATAACAATGATTCAATAAATCTTACGTTATATTTACAACTTATTTTTAAAAAAAAGCTATAAAAAATCCATTTCATGAATACCAAATCTTTTCATAGGATCTTTTTTCTCTTGTTATTATCATCTTTATCATCTTTCTCTCAAACCCCTGAAGATGCGAAGAAAAAATATCCCATAAGAAATGTCATTAAAAATAACAAAACAGTATCAACTTTAATTAACACTGATTTTAATTATAATTTCTGTGATGATGACGGTGACGGCGTTATGACCATAGATCTAACCACAATATTAGATGAAGTTCAGGTTGCTGTATCTGGAGATTTGCAGGTAGATGACCCTAAACTTCTTATCGGAACCTCAGAAGATAAAATATTACAAATAGATAATATTTTGCAAAACCCAATTACTACTATAATTTGTGAATTGAATGAAAACACCTATGATGTTGCGATGAACGCAAATAATGAGTTTTTTACAACAGAATATAATTCTATTAAAAAGGCAAACATAGCAACGACGACATGTAATTTAACTTTTGTTTCAGATTTGGGTGGTAATTCTTTATCGTTTGATACCCAAGATAATCTTTACTTTAATGCGCTTGGTTCTTCATCAGCATCACCTACAGCTGTTTACAGGTTAAATCCAGAACCTGGCGCTCAACCCTATATATGGCACGATTTTAATTCAGGTACTGCAGGTGGTGATTTTGTTATTTTTGGGAATTTCATGTATATAGCATGGAAATTTAATGAAGATGTTTTATTAAAGGTAACCATAGATGATGATGTAAATTATATTTCACATGAAGTATTAGGGCCTTTGAAATTTAATACTTTTGGTTTAGCTAGTGAACAAGGGATTTTATATGGCATAACAGAAGACGAGATTTATAAAATAAATTTAGCAACTTCACCACCCTCTTTTGAGACCATTCTTTTAAATGATTATACACATGGTGCTTGGTATGGTTCTGCTGGTTTTAGTGAAGCCATTGCCTTTTCATCTTCAGCTCAT
>CAJQMN010000039.1 GCA_905479435.1 uncultured Flavobacteriaceae bacterium
TCATGGTATGAATCCGTTCACTTTTAACACTAAAGTCTTTGTATAATTTTTCCTTTAATTCAGCCTTTTTTTCTGTAGTTTCTTCAGAAGCATCTATGTTGCCAATTTTAACGCCTAAATCAGGTAACACAAAGAAATCTTCATCACTTGTATTTGAAGAAAGTGCTGCGATACCCTTATCTGATAAATCTATCGAATTATTCTTTTCTTCGATAACATACCATAATTCTTCATCTACTTCTGGCATCAGTTTGTTGTTATCTGCCATGTAGGTATTCTCTGTTTTTTGAAGTAATTGTTTTACTCCTTCCTGAGATAGAAATTTAATAAGCGCTTTGTTTTTAGGGATTCCTCTGTAAACTCTAAGTAGTAAGAATCCTCCATCTTTAGTATTACCATCAGCAATTAATTTCTTAGCCTCTGCAAGTACTCCAATTAAATACTTGTTTTGCTTTGAAACCAAATCACTAACCAAGGGTTTTAATTCATTAAACTCGTGTCTATCACCCTGTGGAACTGGTCCAGAGATAATAAGAGGAGTTCTTGCGTCATCAATTAAAACGGAATCTACTTCATCAATTATGGCGTAATTTGGAGCTCTTTGAACTAAATCTTCCTTTGAACTGGCCATATTATCTCTTAAATAATCGAATCCAAATTCATTGTTTGTCCCGTAGGTAATGTCTGCATTGTAAGCTATTCTTCTTTCTTCAGAATTTGGTTGATGAAAATCAATACAATCTGTACTTAATCCATGGAATTCAAACATAGGTGCCATCCATGCTCTATCTCTTTTGGCTAGGTAATCATTTACGGTGACAACATGAACTCCATTACCGGTCAATGCGTTTAAATATACTGGCAATGTGGAGACTAATGTTTTCCCTTCACCAGTCATCATCTCTGCAATTTTACCCTGATGAAGCACAGAACCTCCAATCAATTGAACGTTATAATGAATCATGTCCCAAGTCACTGGTTTTCCTGCAGCGTCCCAAGAGTTTTGCCAAAAGGCTTTATCACCGTCTAAAACAACATGTTCTCGAGTAGAGGAGAGCTCTCTGTCAAAAGGAGTAGCTGTAACTTCAACTTCATCATTGTTTACAAAACGAGTTGCAGTTTCTTTTACCACAGCAAAAGCTTCTGGCATAATATCATGCAAAATAGCCTCAGACGCCTCATAAGATTCATTTTTTAAGGTGTCTATTTCAGAAAAAATATCTTGTTGTCTATCTATTTCAGCTTCTTTTGCTTCTTTTTCTAATGCAGTAATTTTATCATTAAAAACTTTTGTGCCTTCTTTTATTCTTTTTTTGAATTCAGTTGTTTTATTTCTTAATTCATCATTTGATAAAGAAGATAATGTGGTTTCGTAGGCGGTTACTTTTTCAACAATTGGTTGAAGTATTTTTAGATCTTTTTGTTGTTTATCTCCAACAAATATTTTAATTACTGAATTTAAGATACTCATTCTTTAAGCTGTATTTTATTTTCTTCTGTATGATATTGTATATAAAACTTTAAAAGTAAACAAAAAAAAAGCCTCATTTGAGACTTTTTCTTGTTTGTTTTATTAAATATTTTTAATATTCATCTTCATTCCAAAGATAATCCTCTTCAGTCGGATAATCTGGCCAAATTTCAATTATAGAGTCATATGAGTCCCCTTCATCTTCAATTTCTTGTAAATTCTCAGCTACTTCTAGGGGTGCACCTGTTCTGATAGCATAATCCACTAACTCATCTTTTGTTGCTGGCCACGGTGCATCTGCTAAATAAGATGCTAATTCTAAAGTCCAATACATTTCTAAAGGATTTAATTTTCTGCAAAAATAATTTTTTTACTGAAAAAATCAAGTTTTTTTTGAAATATATATCAATAAAAAAAGAACTTGGTTATAATTTCTCAGGAATCCACTTAATTTCCTGGACTGATAAATAATGAGACAACTTTCGTGCCAGCATAAAAAGAAAGTCAGATAGTCGGTTAAGATATGTTAAAATAATAGGATTTATACCTTCTTGTTGGTGAAGAGAAACCGATAAGCGTTCTGCTCTTCTGCAAACGCATCTTGCGATATGACAATATGACACCGTGGTATGACCACCAGGTAGAATAAAATGAGTCATTTGAGGGAGCGTTGAATTTATTTCATCTATAGTATTCTCTAAATATGTTACAGATTCGTTAGTTATTTTAGGAATATTTAAACGTTCTTTTCCATTTTTTAGAGTTTCCTTTTCTGATGGTGTTGCCAGCATCGAGCCAAGGGTAAATAAATCATTTTGAATTTTTACAAGAATATGTTTTGTTTGATTGTCAATCGCTTGATCTTTGATCAAACCAATGTAAGAGTTTAGTTCATCTACTGTTCCATAAGATTCTATTCTTAAGTGATTTTTTGAAACTCTTGTGCCTCCAAACAGGGCAGTAGTTCCTTTATCTCCTGTTTTTGTGTAAATCTTCATACTGTAAATTTAAGATTTTAAATTCTGATGATAAAATGTTCTTTTTCTTGTTCTTTTCTAAAGAATACAAATCCCCAAAGAAATGTATCTATTGTAACAGTTACTTTTTCATGTTTTTTTATAGAGTTCCATACTTTTTCAGATTCTCTATTAGAATGAATATTTTCAAATAATAAAACTGAATTATTATGTATAGATGATAAACTAGATTCAAAGTAATTTAACGTTGTTTTATTTTCGCAACTTCCTTTAAAATAGATAAAATCATAGATATTATTATTAAATACTTGAGGTAAAGTAATATCAAAGTTACCTGTTAGAAACTTTACGTGTTTAAAAGTATTTTTTTTGAACATTTCCTTAATCACATTAACAGTCTGCTCATTTTCATCCAGAGTTGTTATTTTGGAGTTTCGTTGTGCAGACGATAATACAACAGTATTGATCCCGAAACCAGTTCCAATTTCCAAAATATTCTTCGGTTTCAGATATTGAATTAAATGAATTAATAATCTTGCTCTTTTATTCGAAATTTCTGAGTCTTTAAAAATTCTTGAGCGTTTTCTTTTATGAGATAAAAGGAAATTAGACATGAAATTAAAATTTGAAATTTCTGATAATGAGTTATTTTTTGAAAGTTCTTTTTTATAGTTCAAGAAAATAGTTAAATCGTTCTTACTTTTTGTTTTATAAAAACAAGATGTAATTAAATCAAATACAAATGGTGAGTGAACACCATGTTCATTTTTAGATTTAATTATAAAACAAAAAAATGATACGATTTTATGAAACAATTTTAATGTTTTTAAAAAATTATAGAGTTTGAACTTCTTTACCTGATAGATAAACTTTTTCTACATAATTATCAGCAAAAGCATAAGGTACAGAACTATAAGATTTTATAGGTTTTGTAATTATAAAGTTCGCTATTTTACCTTTTGAGATGCTTCCGATTTTATCAGATAAGTTTAAGGCATGTGCAGCATTAATAGTAGCTGCATTGATTGCTTCTTCTGGAGTCATTCTCATTTTTATACAAGCCAAAGAAACTACAAAATTCATATTCCCTGAAGGAGAAGACCCAGGATTGTAGTCAGAGGCTATAGCCAAAGGAATATTAGCATCTATTAATTTTCTTGCATTTGTATAGGGAATTCCTAAAAAAAATGAACACGATGGAAGTGCTACAGGCATTGTATCTGATTTTGATAATATGTTAAGGTCTTCATCGGTTAAAACCTCCAAATGATCTACAGATAAAGCATTATTATTTACCCCAACTTTAATACCTCCAATTGAATTAAATTGATTCACATGAATTTTTGGAATCAATCCGTGTTTTCTTCCTGCTTTTAAAATTTGATCAGTTTCTACAGTGGTAAAATATCCTTTTTCACAAAAAACGTCAATATAATCAGCTAGTTTTTCTTTAGCGACTTCAGGAATCATTTTATCAATAATTAACTGAATATATTCAGCTCTTTTTTCTTTGTATTCATTAGGTATAGCATGCGCGCCCAAAAAAGTAGCTTTGACAGGGAGCGAAAAGTTTTCTTTTAATTTTTTTATTACACGAAGTATTTTTAGTTCGCTTTCTAATGTTAAACCATAACCAGACTTAATTTCTATAGCTCCTGTACCATTTTTTATAAGTTTTTTTAACCTTTTTGATGCATCTTCGAAAAGTTCTATTTCTGGCTTATTTTGTAGTTTTTTTGATGAATTTAATATTCCTCCACCTCTTTCTGCAATTTCTTGATAGGTTAGTCCTTTAATTCGATTTACAAATTCCTCTTCTCTAGTATCCGCGAAAACTAAATGAGTATGACTGTCACACCAAGTGGGTAGAACTATTTTACCAGTGAGATCTATTACTTTATCTGATTTTTTAATGTCAAGAGTATTCATAGATCCAAAATCTACGATAATATTGTCTTTAATAATTAAAAAGGCGTTTTTGATTATGGGTAAAATACTCATATTTTTCCCACTCACTTTCATCACATCCAATTCTCTTACTTGAACAAGTTCTTTGATATTGATGAATACAGTTGTCATATAGTTTGTTTACATTCGCTAAACAAACTTACATCAAAAAAAGAAAACTTTATATTGTTATTTGGGAATACCTTAATGGTTACTGCCTCGTTAATAAAGAATAATGCCAACAGTAAAACAACTATTTACGTGTTTTAAGCCAAAGCAACAGTATTAATGAGAAATTTATTTTAAGCTACCTGTCATGTCTTCAGGTTTAACCCACTGATCATATTGTTCCTCTGTTACGTAACCTAAACGAACTGCTGCTTCTTTTAATGTTGTGCCATTGGCATGAGCAGTATTAGCAATTTCGGCCGCTTTATAGTATCCAATTTTAGTATTTAAAGCAGTCACTAACATTAATGAATTATTTAATAATTCATTAATTCTTGTATGATTGGGTTGAATACCTGAAGCACAATGTAAATCAAATGAAATACAAGCATCTCCAATAAGCTGTGCAGATTGAATCACATTAGCTGCCATCATTGGTTTAAAAACATTTAACTCATAATGACCCTGAGTACCACCAATAGTTACTGCGACATCATTTCCCATAACTTGTGCACAAACCATCGTAATGGCTTCTGCTTGAGTTGGGTTTACTTTTCCTGGCATAATGGAGCTTCCAGGTTCGTTAGCAGGAATAATAATTTCTCCAATTCCAGACCTTGGACCTGATGCCATCATTCGAATGTCATTAGCAATTTTATTTAGTGACACAGCAGTTTGTTTGAGTGCACCATGGGTTTCTACTAAGGCATCATGTGCTGCTAAAGCTTCAAATTTATTTTCAGCAGTAATAAAAGGTAAGTTTGTAAATTCTGCTATAAATTTAGCCACTAAAACATCATACCCTTTTGGTGTATTCAATCCAGTACCTACTGCAGTTCCTCCCAAAGCCAATTGACTTAAGTGATCTAAAGAATTGCGTAATGCTTTCAAAGCAAAATTTAATTGCGCTACATATCCAGAAAATTCTTGTCCTAGGGTTAGGGGAGTGGCGTCCATCAAGTGAGTTCGTCCAATTTTAACGACATCTTTAAAATCCTCAGATTTTTTTTGTAATGTATTTCTTAATTGTTCAATTCCAGGAATGGTAGTTTCTACAATTTTTTTATAACATGCAATATGCATTCCAGTTGGAAATGTATCGTTAGAGGATTGGGATTTATTTACATCGTCATTGGGTTGAATAGTTTTATCTCCTTCACCAATGGTTTTTCCTGAAATTTCGTGGGCTCTATTTGCAATGACTTCATTCACATTCATGTTAGATTGTGTTCCTGAGCCAGTTTGCCATACTACTAGCGGAAACTGATCATCTAACTTTCCTTCTAAAATTTCATCACATACCGAAGCTATTAAATCACGTTTTTCTGCATCTAAAACACCTAATTCAGTATTTGTAAAAGCAGCAGCTTTTTTGAGATATGCAAAACCATATACAATTTCTAGAGGCATTGAAGCAGCTGAACCAATTTTAAAATTATTTCTAGATCTTTCAGTTTGTGCTCCCCAATACTTATCAGCAGGAACTTTAACAGAACCCATAGTATCTTTTTCTATTCTAAATTTCATGATTTGTGCATTTTCAATGATATTACAAATTTACGAAATCCACAACAATCAGTAAGTAACATTTGTGAGTATTTTATTCAAGAAATATTTAACTAAATGTTAGCATCAATAAAAATTATCTATTATTTTTGTGTTTTTAAATTAAAGATTTTTTAAAATGTTAGATTTTTCTCAGTTCTCAGGATTGGTTTTGTTTATGTTTATTTTTACAGCTGGTTTTTGGTTATTAATATTCTTATTAACTTTTGTTGTACCCTACTGGTTAGGAGGAACTATTTGGGAAAATTTCAAATTAAAAAGAGAAGCAAAAAAAGCTGCCGAAGGAAAGTAGTTTTTATCTACAGATAAAAAAAAAGACTCGCAAAATTGTGAGTCTTTTTTTATGGATAGAGTTTATTGTTTTATGGTGTACTAAAACCTTCATCACCCTCATAATCTTCGCCACCTCTTCGTTCTCTTCCCTGATTCTTTTTTTGATTAAATCTATAGGTAAAGTTTAAAGATATTTGACGAACCCTCCATTGCGATTCTTGACTATTAATGCTAGTGGGATTCTCTTTATTTGGATTAAAGTTAGTTGATCTCCATTTTCTAGAATTAAATACATCACTTACGTTCAATACTAAAGTACCTTTTTCACTAAATACATCCTTACTGAGGGCAATATTGGCCGAAAACATTCCTTTTGATTCACTTTGTGCTGTATATCGAGGACCTCTGTATGATAATCTATTTTGCATCTGTATTTTCCAAGGCAGTGTAAATGTTGCATTAAACCTACTAAACCAACTATTATTTATGTTTCCTAAGTCTTGTATTTCGGGCGAAGAGATAATAGCTCCAGAGGTTTCATCAATAGTAAATTTATTATATTCATAAAGACCCTTTGATTCTTGCTGAAATACATTAAAACTTCCTGAAAGTCTTACTTTCTTTGAAGGATTATAATTAGCGGTTAGTTCAAAACCGTATCTATCTTCAGAAGCTAAATTTATAGGTTCTCTAATTGTTATTACTTGATTTACTCCGTCTAGTAACCTAATTTCATCTCTAGTAACTCTTTGAATAGCATTGACGGAATGTTGAAAGTAAATTGATGAATTTAAGGTAAGTTTTCCAATCTTTTGAAGAAAGCCAAGGTCAAAAGAATTTGTAAATGTTGGAATTAAACCAGGATTCCCTTTGTAGATTACATTCTGACTGTTTCTTGACTCAAAAGGGTTGAGGTACCAATATCTTGGTCTTCTGAGCCTTCTGCTATATCCTAGAGTAAAACTTTGATTATCTGTTCTTTCTAATCCAAAATTAATAGTAGGGAATACTTCTGTATATCTATAATCGAAATTTTCATTAGTATTGGTAAGTCTAACTTTTACGTCTGTAATCTCTGTTCGCAAACCTAACAGATAAGAAAATTTATTAATCTTATTTCCGAACTGAGAGTAGATTGCATTTACATTTTGTTTAAAGATTAGGTTGTTAGAGGGATTAAAGTCTAACTCGGGGATTCTATTAACTAAAAAATTAGAGTTTAAATCTTGAAAATCTCCTCTGTAGCCTAATTCAAATTGCATATGCTCCCCAATAGGTAAAACATAATCTGATTGTATCAGAGTACTTTTAGAATTTTCTGTAGTTATATTCTTTTCAGAGGCTAGAGCGTCATCAATAAAAGCAGTTTCTATTTCTTTGCTATCACTGTATTGAAAATCAATGGTTAATTTATGTCCACTGCTATTTAGATTGTTTGTATAATTTAATGAAATTTGGGAAGTTTCATCTATTTCATCCTCATCTTGGATACGTACATCTGAAAATTCAAGAATATTGTTCGCATCAAAAACCTGAATGGTATTAGTTGATAAGTTTTTATTATCAGAGTCCCTATAAAAGTAGGTCCCAGTGATAGAACTTTCATTGGATAGGAAATATTCTAATCCAAGATTAATATTGTATCCATTTCTATTTCTTTCAAAATCTCTATCTTCAATTCGTAAACTATTTACAGATTCATTTTCGAATGTTGAGAGGTTTGTTAAAAAGTTTCCTGGACCTGAACTATTTCTATACCCTAGATTTGTGAAAAAATTAATTTTTTTTGTTCTAAAATTTATATTTGAAGCAATACGATATTGTGTTGGATCTCCAATAGTAGTATTTAAGGAGCCATTTAAGCCTGTAGCTACTCCTTTTCTTAGGATAATATTTAATATTCCAGCAGTACCCTCAGCATCATATCTTGCAGATGGAGACGTAACTACTTCAACTCTTTCTATAGCATCTGCAGGTAATTGACGTAACGCTTCTGTACCACTTAAACCAACTAGTGCAGAGGGTTTACCATCTATTAATATTCTCACATTTTCATTACCTCTTAAACTTACATTGCCCTCTACATCAACATCAACAGAAGGTACATTGTCTAGAACATCAGATGCCGAACCTCCTTTAACCGTCATGTCTTTACCCACATTATAAATTCTCTTATCTAAACGAATCTCAACAGTAGACTTTTCTGCAATGATTACAATTTCATCTAATTTGTCAGAATCTTCAGACAATTTAATTGTACCAAAATTAACGGATGAATTAATGATTTTTTTGGGTATTTTAATAGTCTTAAATGAAATAAACTCAAAACTTATATCATAAGTTCCTGGAATAATTTTAATAGTAAAGTTTCCTTTCTCATCCGTAATACCTCCACTTAGTTGTTTAGTTTCTATATTATTTAATACAACTGTAGCATATTCTAAAGGCTCTTTTGTATTTGAGTCAATGATATTGCCAGTAATAGAAATTTGATTATTTTGAGGTTTTTGACTAAAAACACTTAAAAAAGTTATCGTAAATGCTACAAAAAATAAGCTTGTTTTATTCATTAAAATCGATAGTTTAAATACTTCGACTGTAAATGTCCAATTAAGTTTAAATACTTGTAGTTAATTTTGTGTTAAACAAAAGGAGCTAAAGAATTTGTTTTATCGCTTCAGTAGGTCTGCCAATAATCGCTTTTTCTTTATTGATAACTATTGGTCTTTCTATTAATTTTGGGAATTTTACCATTGAAGCTATGATATCTTCATCACTCATAATTTTTCCTTTGAAATGCTCTTTCCAGACAGCTTCATTTTTACGAAGTAATTTATTAGGCGGGATATTTAGTAAATTTAAGATAGCTTTTACTTCATCAAAAGAGAGGCTTTCTTTCAAATACTCAATTATTTCAAAATCTTTTCCAGATTCTTGAAGTATTTGAAGTCCTTCTCTAGATTTTCTACATCGAGGGTTATGGTATATTTTTATCATGAAAGTGATGAAAAAGTTGTTTTATATTTCTGAATCTGTGTTTTTTTGCCCCTGAGACATTAAATAAGCTTTTAAAAATGAATTAATATTTCCATCCATTACAGCATCTACATTACCAGTTTCGTGGGCAGTTCTTACATCTTTAACTAATTTATAGGGGTGCATCACATAATTTCTAATTTGACTTCCCCATTCATTTTTCATTTTATTAGCTTCTATGTCGTTTCGAGCCTCTTGTTGCTTTTGTAATTCAATTTCATACAATTGTGATTTTAACATTTTCATTGCTGTAGCTCTGTTATCGTGTTGTGAACGTGAGTTAGAGCAAGAAATTTGAATTCCAGTAGGTTTATGTGTTAACTGAACTTTAGTTTCAACCTTATTTACATTTTGTCCCCCAGCTCCACTTGATCTTGCAGTGGTTATTTCTATATCAGCAGGATTAACCTCAATTTCAATAGAATCATCCGCTACGGGATATACATAAACGGATGCAAACGAGGTGTGTCTTTTTGCATTGCTATCAAATGGTGAAATTCTAACCAACCGATGTACACCATTTTCTCCTTTGAGCCACCCAAATGCATAATCTCCGTCAACCTCAACAGTAACTGTTTTTATTCCAGCAGAGTCTCCGGATTGATAGTTAAGTGTTTTTAATGTAAATCCTTGTTTTTCAGACCACATAGAATACATTCTGAACAACATTTCAGCCCAATCACAACTTTCTGTACCCCCAGCTCCAGCTGTAATTTGAATCACAGCACTAAAACTATCTCCTTCCTCTGAAAGCATATTTTTAAATTCAATATCCTCAACGAAAGCAGTAGCTTTTTCAAATTGCATTTCTATTTCCTCAGCTTCAATATCACCTTCTTTATAAAAATCAAATAACACTTGAATGTCTTCGTTTAACGTTACAGCTTTCTGATAATCCTCCACCCATTTTTTCTTAAAACGAAGAGATTTCATTAATACCTCAGCATCTTTTGGATTATTCCAAAAATTTGGATCTGCTGTTTTTTCCTCGTCATTAGAAATCTCAATGCGTTTTTTTTCAATTTCTAAATATCCTTTTAATTTAGAAACTCTATCGGTAAGATTTTTAAGTTGTTCTTGTGTAACCATAGTATGAAACAAAAATAGTTGAAAAATAGTGAAAGCAAACTATTACCTGTAATGAACTTTATACTAAATTATTTTTCTCTTTATTTTTTCTTTTTAATTGAGTCTTAAGACAAAATTTATAGTTATTTTTATAAACAAACACTATCTAATGAAATCAAGAAGAGACTTTGTTAAAACTACTACACTGCTCGGAGCAAGTCTAGCCTTAGCCCCTAATATGGCCTTTGGGATGTCTTCATCAAAAAAAGAAAAAGTAAACATAGCGCTTATTGGCGTTGGCCTTAGAGGTACTAATCATTTAACTAATTTATTGCAACGCAATGACGTTAGTATAGTTGCCATTTGTGATATTGACTCCAAAAGAATTGATTTATGTTTGGATCTTATAAAAAAGGCTTCTCAAACTTCACCAAAAATCTTTGGAAAAGACACACTAGATTACAGAAATTTATTAGAAGATAATTCCATAGATGCCGTTATTATCTCTACACCTTGGTTATGGCATACCCGTATGGCAAAAGATGCTATGTTAGCAGGAAAGTATACAGGTGTAGAAGTTTCCGCTGCAAACACTATGGAGGAATGTTGGGACTTGGTAAACATTCATGAACAAACAGGGTCTCATTTGATGATTTTAGAAAATGTAAATTACAGAAGAGATGTCATGGCTGTTTTAAATATGGTGAGACAAAATGTGTTTGGTGAATTGCTTCATTTTCGATGTGGTTATCAGCACGATTTAAGATTTGTTAAATTAAATGATGGCATCACACCTTATGGTAAAGGTGTAGAATTTGGAGAGAAAGGAATTTCAGAATCTAAATGGAGAACCCAACATTCATTACTTCGTAACGGAGATGTGTACCCAACTCATGGTGTAGGGCCTATAGCAACTATGTGTAATATTAATAGAGGAAATCGTTTTATATCTATGACTTCTCACGCCTCTAAAGCTGTTGGTTTACATAAATATATTGTAGATAATGGGGGGGAAGACCACCCTAATGCAAAATTAAAATTTAAACAAGGAGATGTTATCACATCAACTATAGAAACTGCTAACGGGGAAACAATTATTGTAACACATGATTGTAATTCACCAAGACCTTATTCTCTTGGATTTCGTGTTCAAGGAAGTGAAGGTTTATGGGAGGTAGATGGAAGTAGACTCTATGTTGAGGGTGTTTCAAAACCCCACCGTTGGGATGATGCAAAACCTTGGTTAGAGAAATACGATCATCCTTTATGGAAAAAATATGGTGAGTATGCTCAGGGTTCTGGTCATGGTGGAATGGATTTCTTCGTGTTAAATGCTTTTGTAGAATCTGCAAAGCAAAATATTGCACCCCCATTAGATGTATATGACGCAGCCGCTTGGAGTGCTATTACTCCACTCTCTGAACTGTCAATTGAAAATAATGGAGAACCTCAAAATTTCCCAGATTTTACTAGAGGTTTATGGGTTACGAGAAAGCCATACGATTGGATTAAAGATGATTACTAAATATGAATACTGTTTCAGAAGTTCGTGTTGAAGCCCCAGGAAGAATATGTCTGTTTGGGGATCATCAAGATTATTTAGGATTACCCATCATAGCGTGTGCAATTAATAGATTTGTTGAAATTCACGGAATGGCAAATGATTCAGAAGAGATTCTCATAGAAATGCCAGATATGAAAACATCTAGGAGTTTTCATATTAATGATCCTTTTGATCATCTTAAAAATGGAGATCATATTGCTTCCGTAGTACGAGTAGTAAGGCGTTATGGATGTTTTTTAGATAAAGGGTATACAATCACAATAAAAGGAGATGTACCAATAAACGCAGGTCTTTCTAGTTCCTCTGCTGTAGTAGTAGCTTGGGTCAGTTTTTTATTAAAAACTTTTGGTTGTTCTTCAGTAATCACAGATGAATTAATTGCTGAGATTGCTTATCAATCAGAAGTTATTGAACATAACGCACCGGGTGGAAAAATGGATCAATATTCAATTGCTTTGGGTGGGATCATTTTTCTACAAACTAATCATAAAAATGGGATTACAAAAATAGATAGTTTATTAAAGGGGTTGATTGTTGGAGAATCTGGAATTCCAAAAAACACGATGGGTTTACTTGGTGATTTAAAAAGAAAAGCACTGGCTTCAATTAAAACTGTTCAAGAGTACGATTCGAATTTTAATTTGCATTCTGCAGGGCTTAAAGACGTAGATAACTATTCAAATATTCTTTCTGAAGAATTGCAACCCTTCTTTTATGCTTCAATTAAAAACCACATGATTACTCAAGAAGCTTTAATCACTTTAAATGAGGAAATATTGAATTACGAACGAATAGGGGCATTAATGAATGAGCATCATTCAGTTTTAAAAAATATTTTAAAGCTTACTACCCCGAAGATTGATAAAATGATTGCTGCTGCATTAAGTGCGGGAGCTTACGGTGCCAAAATTGTTGGTTCTGGAGGGGGAGGCAGTATTTGTGCGATTGCACCTGAAGAAAATAAACAACGAGTAATTGATAGTATTTTAACAGCTGGAGCAAAAGATGCTTATGCTGTTTTGGTTACTTCTTGAAAACAAATTATTGTATCATGACAAATCATTTAATCATACTAGCAGGAGGAGCCTCGACACGGATGAAAAAACCTTCTTTTTCAAAACTTCCAAAAGATCTTATACATCAAGCGAATTCAAGAAGCAAAGCATTAATTTTTTTGAATGAACGTCCAATGTTAGATTATGTTTTATTTAATGCACAACAAGCAGGTTTTCAAAATATTTATATTGTTATAGGAGAGGAAGGGGAACTTTTTAAAACTTACTATGGGCAGGAGAGTGCTAGGAATTCGTTTCATGGATTGTCAATTTCTTATGTTTTTCAGCGGATTCCTGAAGGAAGAATAAAACCCTTGGGAACTGCTGATGCCGTATGTCAATCATTAGAACAATATCAAGAGTTACAAGAAAATCAATTTGTAGTTTGTAATTGTGATAATCTCTACAGTGAAAAAGCCTTTAATTTACTTCGTTCACATAAAAACTCTAATGCATTTATAAATTATGATAGAGATGCTTTAGAATATTCTCAAGAACGTATAGAGAGGTTTGCATTGACTAAAGTAGATCATAATAATTATTTACAAGATATTATTGAGAAGCCTTCAGCTTCTGAATCAGAAAAATATAAAGATGAAGCTGG
>CAJQMN010000040.1 GCA_905479435.1 uncultured Flavobacteriaceae bacterium
CTCCTTATTGAAAGGAAAAGAATATGATGTTGTTATCGCCAATATTAATAGAAATATTTTGCTCTCTGACATGAAAATATACACAGATTGTTTGAGTGAAAAAGGGGTTTTATTACTCAGTGGGTTTTACAAAGAAGACATTTCAATTATTGAAAGTGAAGTTATTAAGTATGGATTAGTTTTAGATAAAATGATTCAAAAGAATAATTGGGTAGCCCTAAAGTATATGAAACCATAAAAATTTTTTCATAAATTTGTAAAGATGAGTACAAAAGAAAAAATTAAAGAAGAAGTAGTTGTTTTAGAAAAGAAAGTTAATCAACATCACATTGTGCTTCATAATGATGAGGTAAATACATTTGATTTTGTTATAAATTCTTTAATTAGTGTTTGTGAACACACAGAGGAGCAAGCAGAACAATGTACTTGGTTGGTTCATTTTAAAGGAAAATGTACAGTAAAAACAGGAGAACTTAAAGAATTAAAACCTCGTTGCTCTAAATTGTTAAGTTTAGGACTTTCTGCAGAATTAATATAAGATGGAAAATATTTTTAAGTATTTTGATTTTTCTCCTTTCAAAAAAGATGATTCAAACGCTTTTAACGGAAATCAGATTTCTTTTACAGAATTAAATGCTCAACACTTTTTAATATTTGAGAAAGAGCAAGATATTTTTAACCTATATGTATCTAAATACTCAAAAAAATCAGATATAGGTAATAAATCTCCCGAAATTTTAGAGCTTCTTGTTACTAATTACGATAAGAGTAATTCTCAGCACAGGGTAGCCTTAAGAAGATATTTAGGATAGTAAATTTATCAGTTTTATTTCAAACTAATATATTATGATGTTTCAAAATTTAAAAATCAATTCACAAATAGTTTTAGTCCTTTGTTTTTTTATTTTCAGTTGTAATCAAAATAATAGCTGTAATTTTTTAGATGATAATAATCAATTAATAAAACCTATTATTTTAAAAAGATTTGATGATGATGTTCAAAAGGTTTTTAAAAATGCAGGTTTAAAAGTTGCTGTTAAAGCATTTTTAATTAATGAAAAGTTAGATTCTGTTTCTAAAAATCATTATACAGTAAATTTAATTTCTAACTATTCTAACCAAAGTATGTCTCAATACTCGTTAGCATATTTTGAAATATATTGCGATTCAATTGCTAGAATAAGGTCTAAGCCCGTTTCAAGATTTGAATTTGAGGAATTGTACAATCAATCATTGGATTAGTATAATTATCATACTATTTATTCGTGACCATGACAGGATTATTTTATGATCCTGATAAAGCTCCGCCTTGAAAATAGCACAAACAAAAAAAACACTCAAGTAAGCTTGGCGATACGTAAAAAAGTTTTTCTTTTATGTTGAGGAGTAGCTTCGCTGATCCTGATAAAGCTCCGCTTTGAAAATAGCACAAACAAAAAAACGCTCAAGCAAGCTTGGCGTTTTTTTAATTGTACTATTTATTCGTGACCATGACAGGATTCAAACCTGTAACCTCTTGAGCCGTAATCAAGTGCGCTATTCAGTTGCGCCACATGGCCAATTTCGGGTGCAAATATAGTAGTGTTTTTCTTATTTAGAAAGTCTTGACTGTCTTTTTTTATGAATTTATTTCTTTTTTGAAAGCATTCAGAATAGGTTCAGATTTTTCTAAATCTTTTTTAAGTATATATAATTCTACTGAATCCATTATTGAGCCAAAACCTGCTAATCTAGCAGATTCAGGATGGTTTTTGACCAATGAGGTAATGTTATTTTCTGCTAATAGGTTTCTTATGCCATTAATGATAATTAGTGAACTCGTATATATTTTTAAGTATTCTGTTTTCATATTCGTAAATTTTAATCTAAAGAATTTAGTGTTACAAAACTTCTCCATCCAACAATAGCTAGCTGAATTTTTGATGCTTTAGCAAGATCCAATCTTTTTTTTGTGAAAGAAGGAAGAATAGCTTTGTTAAGCTTTGCTAATAATTTAAAAATTTCTTTTTTCATTTAATAAATGTTCTTATTCAAATATAATGAAAAATAATAGTGTTAGAATCGCAACACTTTTTTTAAAGTAAGGAAGTCCATTTTAATGTTATATTCTTCTTAATAATTAATTTAGTATAAATTCGTTAGTTTCAGTTTCATAATAATTGTATTCTAGAATATTAAATATGATAAAAGGTTAAGTGATAATTCAATAATTTTTAAGGCAAATGTGATCATGTTTTTTTTGTTTTTAAAGATTAATAATTAGTAATTCTAGAATTGTTTAATCAATATATGCTAATGCAATCATATCTAACAAGTAAAAACAATAGAAAAGATGTAATTAATTTTACATTTATTATCAAATAGTGTAATTTTATTTATATATGTAATGTATTTTACTACAATCATGTTTATAAATTAAACTAATTTGACTATATAGTATTATATTATGTAATAAAATAAAGCCTTTTCACGCTATTTTTTAATAAAATAGCCCTATAAAGAGCTTTTTTTACTCAATTCTATCTTTTTTTACATCAAGAACGTTTAAAAATGTATCTTCGTGCAAAAAAAATAAATCATGAATTTTCTATTTATTATAAGTGGTTTAGTTTTACTAATTTTAGGTGGAAATTGGTTACTTAAATCGTCAATTTCTATTTCCTTAGGCCTAAAAATTCCCAAAATTATTATTGGTATGACAGTGGTTTCTTTTGCTACTTCTGCCCCTGAACTAATTGTAAGTATTAAAGCTGCTTTAAATGGGTATTCAGATTTAGCCTTAGGTAATGTTATCGGCTCTAATATTGCCAATTTAGCTTTGGTTTTAGGAATCACATTATTAATTTCCAAAATAGCAGTTCAAAAAGTTTTTTACACTATTAATTGGCCAATAATGATGATTGGATCATTAATGCTTTACTTTTTTCTTTTAAATGATTATTTAATATCTTTCATGGAAGGTGTTTTTTTATTTTCTTTTTTATTGATTTTTCTAATTTATCTTCTCAAATTTCAAAAACAAGTTATTGAGGATGCTGCAACAGAAGATATTTTAATCTTATCAAAATTCAAAACAGTTATTCTTTTACTTCTGGGTAGTATTGGATTGTGGGGAGGTTCAGAAATGTTAATTACAGGAGCTACAGATTTAGCAATCACTCTTGGAGTTGGAGAGAGGCTCATAGGAGTTACTGTCGTATCAGTTGGGACTAGCATTCCTGAATTAGCTGCTTCAATTATTGCCGTCCTCAAAAAAGAAAAGTCAATATCTATAGGTAACCTTATTGGATCTAATATATTTAATATTTTGGCTGTTATTGGTATTACCTCTATCATCACTCCAATTTCTGCAAATGATAGTACATTATACACTAATGATATTTATTGGATGCTAGGAGTTTCTCTATTATTACTTGTTTTAGTTTTTCTTCCCAAGAAAATGGAATTAGAACGTAAGAGTGGAGTTATTCTTCTGCTATTTTATGCTTTGTTCCTGTATCAAACTATTAGATAAAAAAAAACCACAAAAATAAATTTGTGGTTTTATATAATTTTCAAAAAATCTGTTAGCTAATGTTAGCAGATTTTACAGTTTTTATAATTCTTCCTGCTATTTTATATGGGTCTCCATTAGATGCTGGTCTTCTATCTTCTAGCCAACCTTTCCAGCCTTTTTCAACGGTAATAATTGGAATTCTAATTGATGCACCTCTATCTGATACTCCATAAGAGAAATCAGTTATAGCTGCAGTTTCATGGTCACCAGTTAAACGTTGATCATTAAACTCTCCATATACAGCAATATGTTCTTTAACTACTGGTCTAAATGCTTCACATATTTTCTCATAAGTTTCTTGA
>CAJQMN010000041.1 GCA_905479435.1 uncultured Flavobacteriaceae bacterium
ACAATACATACAGTAAAATCAGAACGTTTTGAATTTTTAAATTTAGTTAAACTCTCCCCAAAAACAGGAAGAAGACATCAATTAAGAGTTCATTTATTGAGTATCGGAAATCCAATTTTAGGTGATCAAAAATATGGAATAGAATCGTTAATTTTAAAAGGTAAAGGATTGTATTTACATGCTTCTCAATTAGATTTTATACATCCGTTTACCAAGGAAAATTTAACTTTAACATCTGCTCTTCCTAAGAAATTTAATTTGATTACCAAACAAATTTTAAATTTAAAAAACCCTTAAAAATCTTTTTTCCATTTTGTAATGTCATTACTTCATCTAAATTATTTATTTTTAAGAAAAATTTATAAAAAAGAATGAAAAAAATTCTTAAAATAATTGGCCTATTAATAACTGTTACAATTTTAGCAACAGTTCTTTATTGCTTTGCTAAAAATGAGTCATTACCTTCAGGTACCCCAGGAAAAGAAGCGGAAGAATTAGCTGAAAAAATGATGTCAGCCATCAATAAAAGGGCTTTTGATAGTACAGAAATATTAGAATGGAGTTTCAGAGGTAAACATCATTATGTATGGAAAAAACAACAGGGATTGGTAGATGTATCTTGGGATAGTATCTCAGTTACTGTGAATTTAAATGATTACTCAAAAAGTATTGGTACAAGTTCTGAACTTATTGAAACTGCCATCAATTTTTTTAATAATGATAGTTTTTGGTTAATAGCTCCTTATAAAGTATTTGATGACGGTGTAGAAAGAAGTATTGTTAAAGTAAATAATAAAGATGCACTACTCATAAAGTACACCTCAGGCGGAACAACACCGGGAGACTCTTACTTGTGGATTTTAGACGAAAATTATGTACCTGTTTCATTTAAAATGTGGACACAGATTATTCCAATTGGTGGAGTATCTGCAACTTGGAATGATTTTATAACTTCAGGTTCTGGAATTAAATTACCTACATCGCACACACTCTCACTTTTTGGAATAAAAATAGACATGGGCGAAGTAAAAGCTTACAACCCAAATGCAGATAAATTAGCTCATAATATGTTGAAAGCCATTAAACATGAAGCTTATAAAAACACAGGTTATATAGACTGGAGTTTCAAAGGAAAGCGTTTTTATAAATGGGACAAAATACAACATATCGTAGAAGTTAAATGGAACGATGCTAAAGTACTATTACACCCAAATGATTTAACTAAAAGTACTGTTTATCTTAATGACAAAGAAGTTTCCTACAATGATAATCTTGTAAAAAGAGCTCTCAGATTTTTCAATAATGATAGCTTCTGGCTGGTAGCTCCTCACAAATTATTTGAACCTGGAATTTATCGCAGTATTAGAATTGTTGATGGCAAAGAGGCGTTGCATGTCAAATATTCTAAAGGTGGAACAACTCCTGGAGATTCGTACACATGGTTATTAGATAAAAACTATATGCCAACTCATTATCAAATGTATGTTCAAGCCATGAAAAAAAAAGGGACAACTGTGACATGGGAAAATTGGATCCAAACCACATCTGGAACTCTATTACCAAAAAATCATAGATATTTGAGTGGAAAAGAAATAAATATGGGACTTGTTAAAGGATATAATTAAATGAATTCAAAAATAATTTCAAAAGGAATTTTAAGAGCATTAGCGATCATACTAGGAGTTATTGGGCTTGGGTATTTTTTACTTACCATTCAATCTGTTTTGGTTTATATACTTATCGCCGCCATCATTGCATTGATTGCAAAACCCATAATTTTATTTTTAAGAAAAAAACTTAAATTTCCTAATACCGTTGCCGTTATTAGTACAATGGTTCTTTTTGTGACTCTAATTCTTGGAATTACTGGAATGTTCATCCCTTTAGTTATAGAACAAGGAGAAAGCCTTTCTTTACTAAAAACAACAGCATTAGAAGAAAATATAGGGAACCTAATTACCCAAGCGAACGATTACTTCACCTCTAGGAATATTAATATTTTAAGTGAATTACAAAGTGCTGATGTATTTACCAGTTTAAAAACTATTCCAAATGTACTCAATTCAATAGTAGGAGCACTCGGGTCCTTCAGTATTGGACTTTTTTCTGTGTTATTTATCACTTTCTTTTTTATGAAAGATAGTAGACTATTTAAAAATGCTTTATTAGCATTGATACCTCAAAGTACTGAAAAAAAATTCTCTCACTCCTTGGAAAAAATAAACGATTTATTATCAAGATATTTTATTGGCTTGGTCATTCAAATTTCTATTTTGTTTATTGTTTACACCCTAATGCTATTAATCTTTGGAGTATCTAATGCAGTTGTAATCGCTTTCTTGTGTGCTCTACTTAACATCATACCTTACATTGGACCTTTAATAAGTGCATTTCTAATGATTGTTTTAACAATGACAAGTGGCTTAGGTCAAAATCTTGACTTTCAATCAGAGATTCTTCCAAAAACAATTTATGTTATGATTGGTTTTATCATAGCTCAGATGGTAGATAATTTTGCAAGTCAACCCATCATATTCTCAAAGACTACGAAGTCTCATCCGTTGGAAATTTTCTTAATAATTATTATTGGCGGTTTATTAGCGGGCCCTTTAGGAATGATAATAGCTGTTCCTTCCTACACTGTTTTAAAGGTTATCTTAAAGGAATTTATGTCTGATAATAAGATTGTTTCATCACTTACTAAGGAAATTTAAACTATTGAACGAAAGAATTTTACAGCAAGATATTCAAGAGCATATTAACAACCATTTAAAATCTGATATTCATAAATTAATTTTAAAAGGTGTTCCATTTGAAGGAGTTACAGTGCAAGAAGTTGCCAATCAGGTGATTTGTAAGCAAAAGTCCGAAAAAAAATTACCAAGTTGGTTCGATGCTAAAAATATTTATTATCCACCAAAAGTAAGTATAGAACAAACATCGTCAGAGATAGCAGCAAAATACAAAGCCTCTTTGGTCTCTGGTAAGAGATTAATAGATTTAACAGGTGGTTTTGGTGTAGATTCTTTTTACTTCTCTTCTGCTTTTAACACCATTATTCATTGTGAAATAAATACAAATCTCTCTAAAATAGCAGCGTATAATTTTAAACAACTAAACAAAGAAAACATTACTTGTTTAGATGAAAATGGAATAGAGTACCTTAAAAAATCAAGTGAAAATTTTGATGTTATTTATGTAGATCCTTCACGAAGAAATAATTCTAAAGAAAAAGTTTTTTTATTAAAGGATTGTGAACCAAATATTCCAAAATATATTGATTTATTATTGAACAAAACAACAACAATACTCATAAAAAATTCACCAATTTTAGACATTACTAGTGCAATCAAAGAACTAAAATTTGTGAAAGAAATTCATATTGTTGCAATTCGTAATGATGTTAAAGAATTACTGTATCTATTGGAAAAAGAATACAATGGAGAAATAAAAATAAATACTATAAATTTTTCAAAAAAGAACACCCAAAAATTCAATTTCCTATTCAATAAAAAGACAATATCTAGTTATCAAGAACCCCTAGATTACTTGTACGAACCTAATGCTGCTATCTTAAAGTCTGGAGGTTTTCATGAAATCACAGCTCAATTAGATGTTTACAAAATCCATCAACATTCACATTTATATACATCAAAAAAAAATATAAAATTTCCAGGAAGAGGGTTTAAAATACTCGCTGTTCTTCCCTACGATAAAAAGAAAATAGTAAAACTTTTACCCAACAAAAAAGCGAACATAACCACAAGAAATTTTCACAAGAGCGTTGCTCAAATCAGAAAAGAACTAAAAATTAAAGATGGTGGAAATGACTATTTATTTTTTACAACTAACCTCCACAATACGTTTAGTTGCATCTATTGTAAAAAACTGTAGTTAAGTCGTATTTATTAAAATTAAAACACACCATAAACTCCCATTAATAAAGGGTTTTAATTATTTATACCATATTTTTTATTAAGTTTGTTATTATAACTTTATAAGTTATCTCATGCAAACAAATACCTACCAAGGACTTCAAATTATTAATAAAAAACAATCAATCACTACAGATGAATTGGTTAAAGAAGCTCCTTTACAGATTAATATAAACAACGAATCATATACTGTTGTAATGAGAACTCCAGGCAATGATCAAGATCTGGTTCTTGGATTATTGTATGCCGAAGATATTTATAAAAACTCGCTTCCAATACCTTTTAAAATTATAGAAGAAAAATTTAATATTCCTAGTATTATAAATGTAACGATAACTCCAAATGATTTAGGAAAAGGGTACTTAAATAAAAGAACCTTAATGTCTGTTTCTTCCTGCGGTATTTGTGGAAAAAAAGAACTTGATGATATTAAAGTAAGTGGTGAAAAAATAAAACAAAAAGTTAATTTTTCTTCTGAAAAATTATTAAATATGTTTACTTCATTCCAAAAACATCAAGTAACTTTTAAGAAAACTGGCGGAAGTCATGCAGCTGGTATTTTTAATACTCAATTTAAATTACTTACCCTTAGAGAAGATATAGGTAGACATAATGCTGTAGATAAATGCATTGGAAGTTTATTGCAAATAAATATATTGAAAAATGGTATATATTTATTGGTTAGTGGAAGAGTTTCCTACGAAATTGTTTCTAAAGCTTTTTTGGCTAAAATCCCAGTAATTGTTGCGGTATCTGCGTGTTCCTCTATGGCTGTAGATTTTGCTAAAGAATTTGGTATTTGTTTAATAGGATTTACTAGAGAGAATAAAATGACTGTCTATGCCAATCCTAGCTCTTTAGAAAAAAAATAAAATTATGAGTACTAAAAAAATACACGCACAACC
>CAJQMN010000042.1 GCA_905479435.1 uncultured Flavobacteriaceae bacterium
GTTGGATGTCTAGAAATATTAAATCTGGTTCTTCATTAGTTTGAAACCAGTTCAAAGACTCTTCTACAGAATGTAACATGACTTGAACTTCTATATCAAGTTTTTGCAGCATTCGTTTTAATCTTCTTGCAGCAGGTTTTTCATCTTCAATAACAATAACATTCATATAACTATTAATTATTTTTCGTTCATGTATTCTTTGATCTTTTTATCTTCCCAACTTTTATTCATAAAAAGTAGGTTTTCTGAAAAAGTATTGTAAGTGTGAAAAGCGATAGCTATACCCCACCAAAACCAGAGAGAAAAATTATTTCCTTCAAAGATAGCTTCCTCAAAAGAATCTCCTCTTACAAGATCTTTATAAACTTTGTATGATGATAGCACAATGTTTACAAATAAATAAATACTAACATGACTATAATATTTTTTTAATTTTTCAACTCTTTTTTTAGCTCTTAAATAGCTTTTATCTAATTCTCTATTATCTATCTCCATTTTTTATTTTTTGAGGATTTTATTATTTCTTTCATAATCTTTCTTCATCAATTCTTTAATTTTCTTTTCTTCCCAAGCACTTCCAAATAAGTTTTTAAAACCGAAAACACTTATCCAATGAAAAAAAACACCTATACCCCAAAATAACCATGTAGAATAAACACCAAAGTTTGTGAAAGATTCTGAAAAACTACTGTTACCACTATAGGTTAATCCAAAAACAATAATGCCACTTATAAAGATATTGATTATCAAGTATATTAAAAAGTGAGAATAAAAACCTTTTATTTCCTTAACCCTTTTTTTTGCATTTAAATACTGTTGTTCTTTTAAATATTCTTTTTCCATTTTATTTTTTTATTTATTTTTTTTCATAAATTCTTCAATCTTCTTTTTCTCCCAGTCCTTTCCAAAACCAATAGATGATAAACCTAAGACCCTTAACCAATGAAAAAATAATCCCAATACGTTTCCAAATACAGCCCACCAAAACCAATGATAACCTGGCGTTAATTTCAAATTAATAAATACTAGAAATGGGAGTAAGAAAAACATTACTGTTAGATGTGAATAAAACCCTTTAATCTCTTTAACTTTTTTCTGAGCATTTAAATATTGATGTTCTTTGTTATATTTAGTTTCCATATGCTAACTATTTATTTTTTGAATCATTCATAAGTTCTTTAATCTTTTTTTCTTCCCAATTCTTACCCAAGAAAATATTATAATTATTTGCTTCTAGTAACTGCGAGACTAAGCCAATACTCCATCCAAACAAGGGAAACCAAAACCAGTGAAAATAGGGCACAAAGCTTAAATTTATAAAAATTAAAAAAGGCATTATTAGTACAAAAGAGGCTAAACTTGTGTAAAACTTTTTAAGTTTTTCTACTCGCTCAACTGCTAGTATATATTTATTATTTTCTAGGTTTTCTGAATACATTATATTATTTGTTTTAATTAATAGAGGAATACTTACTTTAAATATTTTATGATCATTTTCTATGAGTACATTTTTATCTGAAATCAATCCATATCTATCTGCTATATTTCGAAGCCCTACCCTAGTTCCTTTCCCTATAGCTTCTTTTGGATTGATATTATTTTCAATGATTAAATAACTACCTTGTTCATATATTCTAACAGTTAGTGGTTTAGAAGATGAAACTACATTGTGCTTTAATGCATTTTCTAAAAGCAACTGTAATGAGAGAGGAACAATTTTTAGGTTTTCATTACTAACTGATGAAGGTATTTCAAACCTCACAGCATCTTCAAATCGCATTCCTAAAAGTTCCATATACGTATTCGCAAATTTTATTTCTTCTAATACTGGTATTAGATCTTTGTTTCTTTGCTCTAACACATACCTATAAACTTTAGATAGCTTTGTGGTAAATTTCTCTGCTTGATGTGGGTTTTCTCCTATTAAAGAAGTTAAAACATTAAGACTATTAAAAAGAAAATGAGGGTCTAATTGACTTTTTAAAGATTCAAATTTGGCAGTTTCAGTTTTAGCTACAATTTCTTGTTTTGTACTTTCATTAGTCATTGCTAGTTTCCAATTGGTCATAAAGTCCTTAGCATGTAAAAAAGTTGAAACTCCTAAAGAAAGTAAAATGTAAAAGAAATGAACATACAAGTTTGAACCTTTTAAAAATAATGAAGGATCATTGTCATTAAGAACGTACCAAGTAATATAATTTATTCCTAAAATTATAGGAACAGTGTATATAATAGTTCCAATAATTCCTAGAGTAACTCGTTGTTTAGTTTGAGAAATCCAATCCCATTTAGTGTTTAAATAATAATTGATGAATCCATTACCAAGACCTAATCCAAAAGAAAACATTCCAGAAACTATAAATGAATATACTATACCTTTAACACTAAATTGTTGAAAAATTAAACTAAAAATAATTCCAAATAAAATAGTCATTTGCAAACAAATAATAGCATCTTTTTTTAAACTTCTAATTCTAAAAACTTTACTATTTCTCATGTTGTTATCTTTACTATTTAAATTAAATATTCTGAAAATTAATTTCTAAATTCAAATTTTCATCTCCTAAGCTAAATTTTGAATTTTCAAATGTATTTATCCCAAAAATCAACCTATGTTTAGTAGAAGCAAACTCCTCTATTTGAACACCGCTTTCGTCAAAATCAATTCTATCATTATTATTTTTGTCATGAAAGCAAACTACTGAATATTCACCTTTTTTTAGATTTTCAAAAGTAACTATACTATTTCCATCTATAATTAATGCTCGTTTTGATTTTAGAGGTCTTTTCATGAATGTTACTTTATCAAACAAGACAAATGAAACTTTTCCTTTATCATTTATGAGGTTCGTTGCTGTTACAGTAATATTTTTGTTTGAAGATAAAAAAACTCCAATAAACATTAATATATAAGTTAGAATAGTTGCTAAAACTTTCATCATATCTTTCAAAATTTACACATAAATATCTCCAAGAGCAGATAAATATGAAACAAATATGCAATGATGATATCACTAGTAAAAGAATAAAATACTGAGCTGTATTTTTTTTAGGATGAACTGTAAGTGGTTTTAATAGTTTAGCACTCTTTTAAATAAAGCTATAATAAATCTCAAAGGTGGCATTGATAACATAATTCTT
>CAJQMN010000043.1 GCA_905479435.1 uncultured Flavobacteriaceae bacterium
GTGTAGAGGTTTGTCCGTCTATGGTACACGGAGGCCCATATCCCTCGTCAACAGATAGTCGATTTACAGCGGTCGGAATTCACTCTATCAAACGTTGGGTTCGTCCTTTTAGTTACCAAGATTGGCCAAATGAATTACTTCCTGAAGAACTAAAAAATGAAAATCCGCTAGAGATTTCAAGATTGGTTAATAATCAACAAACAAAAGAGAAAATTTAAATGGCGCGTTCAATTTTTGATTGTATTGATGGTCACACTTGTGGAAACCCTGTTAGAGTTGTAAAAACGGGTCACCCACCTTTGGTGGGTAAAACCATGAGCGAAAAGCGTCAGCATTTTATTCAAGAATACGATTGGATTCGAAAAGGGTTGATGTTTGAGCCTCGGGGTCATGACATGATGAGCGGTTCTTTTTTATACCCATCACATAATCCAGAAAATGATTTTGCTATTCTGTTTTTAGAAACCTCTGGAGCTTTACCCATGTGCGGTCATGGAACGATTGGAACCATTACTATTGGAATAGAAGAAGGATTGATTCAACCTAAAATTCCAGGTAAAATAAGAATGGAAGCTCCTGCTGGTTTGGTAGAGATTGATTATAAACAAACCAACGGAAAAGTAGAATGGGTAAAACTAACCAATGTAAAAAGTTATTTAGCTGCTGAAAATTTAACAGTACATTGTCCAGATCTTGGAGACATTATTTTTGATGTTGCTTACGGAGGTAATTTTTATGCAATTATAGATCCTCAACAAAACTTTTCAGGTATTCAAGATTTCACAGCCAGTCAAATTGTCCAATATTCACAAAAAGTTAGAGAACAAATTAATATAAGGTATCCAAATAAATTCATTCATCCTGACGATTCCAGTATTAAAAATGTGACACACTTACTATGGTCAGGAACTCCAATACATCAGGGTTCTGATGGGAGGAATGCTGTTTTTTATGGAGATAAAGCTATCGACAGATCTCCCTGTGGAACAGGAACATCTGCTCGCTTGGCTCAATTACATGCCAAAGGAAAATTAAAAAAGGGAGTTGAATTTATTCATGAAAGTTTTATAGGAAGCACTTTTGTAGGTTGTATAGAAGAAGAAACTACTGTAGGTGATTTTCCAGCAATCATTCCAAGTATTAAGGGGTGGGCTAAGATTTATGGATACAATACCATTATCATAGATGATAAAGATGACCCATACGCACATGGGTTCTCTGTGATTTAAATACGAATACAAATGTCAAAAAAAGTAGTTATTATTGGTGGAGGAATTATGGGAGTATGCTCGGCATATTTTCTCCATAAAGAAGGTCATGAAGTTACCATCATAGATAAATCTAATTTTTCTAGTGGAGCCTCATTTGTAAATGCAGGATATATTACCCCAAGTCATATCATCTCTTTGGCAGCCCCAGGTATTATAACTAAAGGACTTAAATGGATGTTTAATCCAGCAAGTCCATTTTATGTGAAACCTAGACTAGATAAAGATTTTTTACAGTGGGCATGGGCTTTTAAGCGATCATCAACCAAACAAAAAGTTGCACAATCTATTCCAGTAATTAAAGATATAAATATACTTAGTAGAGAGCTATATGTAGCGATGAAATCCTCTGGAGACTTAGATTTTCATTATGAGCATAAAGGTTTGTTAATGGCTTACAAACATGATAAAGCAGGAGAACAAGAGTGGGAGGTAGGTAAAAAAGCAATTCAACTTGGTTTAAAAGTAGAAAACCTTACAGCAAAAGAAGTTGAAGCAATAGAGCCTAAGGCCAATCTAAATATTAAAGGAGCCGTTTATTTTCACTCAGATGCCCACATGACCCCTGGTGGTTTTATGAAAAATATGCTGTCTTTTCTTAAAGAAAATGGGGTAACAATACACGCTGAAGAAGAGGTAAAAGACATTGTTATTTCTGACAAAAAAATCACAAAACTGATTACCGACAAACGTGAAATTAAAGCAGATGAATTTGTAATGGCAGCGGGAAGTTGGTCTCCTCTTATTAGTAAAAAACTAGGTGTTAAGATGTTACTACAACCTGGTAAGGGGTATCGAATTAATGTAGCCCAAGAAACCAATATTACCATCCCTGCAGTATTGTTAGAGGCTAAAGTTGCTGTAACCCCTATGGATGGATTTACCAGATTTTCAGGAACTATGGAGATTAATAAGATTAATCATAAAATAAATCCTATTAGAGTGAATGCCATTGCAAATTCTGCTTCTAAATATTATCATGGATTACAAATTAGTACCCAAGACAAGGAGGCCGCTCAATGTGGTTTAAGGCCCGTAACTCCAGACGGTCTTCCTTATATAGGCAGAACATCTCAATACAATAACTTAACTTTTGCTACTGGTCATGCCATGATGGGTTGGAGTTTAGGACCAGCTACTGGAAAATTGGTGTCAGAAATTATTTCAGATCAAAAATCATCATTAGATCTAAAACCCTTTAATGTACAACGAAGGTTTTAGCTAGTCATCACATCTTCTGCCAAAATCTTTCTAAGATACCACAACAGCTGTTGTGCGTTTTCTTTTGAAAAAACTAGCGGTGGCTTTATTTTTAAGACATTATGGTCCAGACCATCAGAACTCATTAAAATACCATGGTCTTTCATTCTGTTAATAAGGTAATCGGTTTGTATGGGTAATGGTTTTTTTTGAG
>CAJQMN010000044.1 GCA_905479435.1 uncultured Flavobacteriaceae bacterium
CTGCTTACTTTAGGGCAACAAGAAGATATGCTCAATGGATTACTAAAAAAGAGGGTATTAAGGTAAATGAACTAGATATTAAAGGTCTAGAGTTTATGAAAGCTAATTTTCCCCCTATATTAGGAGATTTTTTTAATAGTATTTTAAAACAAACTCTAAAAGGTGAAACTGTTGATAATATATTGATTCAAATAAAAGAATTTAAAGCAGAAATATTATCTGATAAAATTCCTATTACTAAACTCGGTAATCCAACTAGAGTAACTAAATTAGAAAAGTACACTGGTAGAAAGGCTAGAGCTGGTGAGATGTTTACCGAAACAGTAAAGGGTGCACCTGCACCTGTAAGAGCAGCATTAAAATATAATGATTTATTAAGGTTTTGGAAATTAGATAAGGAGCATAATTACATTACTATGGCAGATAAATGTAAGTGGGTTTATATGCAAAACAATCCTTATAAAATTGAAGCCTTAGCTTTTGTTGAATACGATATTCCTCCTAAAATAATGGAGTTTATGGAAAAATATGTTGATAGACAAAAAATATTTGACAGTATATTACTAAACAAACTTGAAGGTTTTTTTTCAGATTTAGGGGAAACTCTTAATTTAAACCCTCATAAAGACGCATTTAGTTTTTTTGATGTATAAATAAAAAAATATGATAAATAAAAACTTACTACAAGCCACTATACAGAAATATTTTCTAGCAGGACGCCATAATATGGTAAAATGGAGAGTTAAAGATAATATATTAACTATATTTGCAGGTGAAGCAGGTAGAGCATGTAAGGTTACTTTAAATAACTTTCCATTACAAGATTGTGAGTTAGGTATCTTTGATACTGATAAACTAACTAAACTACTAGCTATTACAAATGGAGATCTAATATTAACCCTACAAGGACAGAAAGAATTACATAATATATTAAACATAGCAGATGCTAACTTTGATTTAACTTATACTTTAGCAGATCCATTAACTATTCGTAAAACTAAATGGGTAAATGATCCCCCTTCATATGAGGTAGAAATAGATTTAGAAAAAGAAGATGTTACTAGAATCATTAAAGCTAAAAGTGCACTATCAGAATCTCCTAATATGTTAATCACTACAAGATTAGATGATGGTAATCCTATATGTGAATTTGTATTTGGTGATATGTCAGGTTATGCTAATAAAATTACATATAAACTACAAGGCAACATTGCAAAGAATGACTTATCAATACCTTTTGATGCTGAAATGATAAAAGATATATTTAATGTAAATAAAGATGCTGAAGTAGCTGCTTTGAAAATATCCGAAAAAGGATTATTGAAGTTAGTATTTAGTAACGAAGACATTGAAAGCACTTATTATATTTTAAGAAACGAATAACCAAAACAATATGGAAATTAAAGAAACTGATAGCCGCCCAGATTCACAATGGGGTGTGATTCAAACAAATAGAATAAAATTAAATGATAATGCTAGTAAAAGATTATTTGTAGTAGATGATTTTTATAATAACCCACTAGAAGTAAGAAATTTTGCCCTACAGCACCATTATTTTGATGATGAAGGGTATTTAGGTATGCGTACTAGAAAACAATGGTTTTTTGATGGAACTAAGGAAAGATTTGAAGCAATCCTAGGCAAGCGTATAACCAAGTGGGAAGACCACGAAATGAACGGTAGATTCCAATCAAATAACGCAGGAACTAAGTTAGTATATCACTGTGACAGTCAATCATATGCCGCTGTTGTTTACTTGAATCCTAACGCACCTTATTATTCGGGAACATCATTTTTTGCTGTAAAAGGGTATGATGCTGGTGAATTAGGCAGTGCAAATTCAATTAGACATGGTAGCCACCCAGATTTGCTTCTAGCATTTAATCAAAAAACTTTTGTTGATAGAACACCCTATGAACTAGTAGATAGTGTAGGTAATGTTTTCAATAGATTAGTTATTTGGGATGCTCAAATGATTCATGCAGCAAGTGAATATTGTGGGTGGGACATTAACACAAGTAGACTATTTCACATATTTTTCTTTGATGCAGAGTAGATTTTAAAATGGTTTTCATATATGTATTACCATAATAAACAAAAGCACAGTCAAGGCGCGCTGAGTTTTATTATAAATTAATTATTAACCGAGTAGCTAAGGCGCTCACAAATTTAAATGATATGAGTACATTACAATTATTAGAGAGACATTTGTCTCCATTCGATATCCTATTTAGGAACCACTTTCATGCTGATAGTACATTTCAACCAGCAGCAAATACTAAACAACCACACCCTCTTAATATATTCTTTGATGACAAAGGACTTCATTTTGAAGTTGCCTGTACTGGGCTAACTAAAAGTGATGTAATCCTTGACATTGAAGGAGATACTTTGAAAATTAGTTATAAAAAACCAGAGGATGATGAATTCCATGAAGGAACTATTCACCAAGGTTTATCTAAAAAATCTTTTGATTTAAGATATAAAATTGCACCTAAGTTTAATTTATCAAAAACAGATGCAGCTTTAGAAAATGGATTATTAGAGATTTTTATACCTTTAGCTGAAGAAGCTAAACCTAAGTCTATTAAAATTAAGTAACATTTTTTTACAATAAGCGCGCCTTCGCTTGGCTTTCACAAATATCTTTCGTATATTTACGGTATAAATAAAAATGTTATAATATGTCAAGAGTAAAATCACATACAGTAGTAGAAGATGAAGCATTGGAACCCTATTTCATCACTAGGGATGATTACAATTATATTGTAAACATTAAAGTACAAACTAATGCTGATCACTTTAGAGCGAAAGGTAAAAGTAAAGAATATGAAAAAGCATTAAAGTTTTTTCCTAATATGAAATCAGCATTACAATTTGTAGCTGAAGAAAAGTTGCATACAAAGAAACACTATAATTCCGTAAAGGATTTTATAGCTGAATACAGTAAAATTGAATCGAATCTTATAAATTTTTTATCACAATGAATAAACTTGAAGCACTATTTGACGCAATTATTGTCAAACCAGTAGAAAATGAAGAAACCCTATATGGTAATATTATTGTACCTGATATGGGTAAAGAAAAAAATGAATTTGGTGAAGTTATCGCAATAGGAACTGGAAGGTACACTATTACAGGTGATTATATTCCAATGCAGTTAAAAGTTGGTGATTTAGTAGTTTTACCTACTCAAGGTTTTACCAAACTTCCCTTTGATGGTGAAGAGTATTATGTGGGTCCTGAAAATCAGGTTCTAGCAAAAGTTATTAAAGACTAAAATTAAAATTAAAAATGAATAAACATATAGAATTTGGTACCGTAGCTAGGAAGGAACTAGTAAAAGGTATAGATAAACTTGCAGATGCTGTTGTAGCAACTCTAGGACCAAATGGTAGAAATGTAGTTATTTCTAATAACCAAGGTGTTCCTCAAAGTACTAAAGATGGTGTTACTGTAGCTAAATCAATTGCTCTAAAAGAACCTACACAAGAATTAGGTGTTCAGTTACTTAAACAAGCCGCTATTAATACAGCAAATAAAGCTGGAGATGGTACTACCACTTCTACATTATTAGCTAGAGAAATTATTAAAGCTGGATTGAACAGTTTAGATAATGGAGAAAATGCAGTTAAAATCAAAAGAGAAATTGATGCTGCAGTTACAACTACTATAAATAATCTTAGAGATAAAATATCAGAAGATATTACAGGTGAATCTCAACTAGAACAAATCGCTTCTATTTCAGCAAATAATGATCCTGAGATTGGTAAACTTATTTCTACAGCTATTGATAAAGTAGGTTTAGATGGTGTTGTACATATTGAAGAATCTAAAACTGGAGATACTTATCTTGAAACAGTTGAAGGTATGCAATTTGATAGAG
>CAJQMN010000045.1 GCA_905479435.1 uncultured Flavobacteriaceae bacterium
CTTTAGAATATTCTCAAGAACGTATAGAGAGGTTTGCATTGACTAAAGTAGATCATAATAATTATTTACAAGATATTATTGAGAAGCCTTCAGCTTCTGAATCAGAAAAATATAAAGATGAAGCTGGCAAATTTAGAGTAAGTATGAATGTTTTTAAGTTTAATGGAAAAGCATTTTACCCTTTTTTAAAATCCTGTGTCATTCACCCTGAAAGAAATGAAAAAGAATTGCCTTCTGCTTTGTTAGAAATGGTTCATGCTTATCCAACTTCTGTAGTAGGAATTCCACTTTCAGAACACGTTCCTGATTTAACAGGAAAAGATGATATTCTCATTATGAATGAATATCTTGCAGAACATCCTGTTAATTTACATTGGCCAAAAAAATAATTATAATATGATTTCCTTATCGAATTTTGATTACACTATTATTTTCTCACTTTTTGCAGTTATCCTCTTAATTGGTATTTACGTTGGAAAAACATCAGGAAAAAACACCAATCAGTATTTTCTTTCCGGAAGGAACATGCCCTGGTGGTTATTAGGGCTTTCTATGGTTGCCACAACCTTTTCTACAGATACACCTAATTTAGTTACAGACATAGTTCGTACAGATGGAGTTTCTGGAAACTGGGTTTGGTGGGCATTTTTGGTTACTGGATTATTAACTGTTTTTGTGTATGCAAAGCTTTGGCGAAAGTCAGGGGTAAATACAGATATTGAATTTTACGAACTTAGATATGGAGGAAATCCTGCACGGTTTCTTCGTAGCTTTAGAGCAGTATATTTAGGAATTATATTTAATGTATTGGCAATGGCTGGGGTGACTTTGGCAGCCATAAAAATTGGACAAGTAATGTTAGGCTTAGATCCAGTAACAACCGTTGTTATTGCTGGTTTTATTACTGTTGTCTTTAGTGCGATAGGAGGATTTAAAGGTGTTGTATATACAGATTTTATCTTATTTTTTGTAGCGATGGCAGGTGCTTTTGGCGCAGCTTATTATATCGTAGGACTTCCTGAAGTGGGAGGTTTGGAAAACCTAATTGCTCATGAAAATGTAAAAAACAAATTAAATATTCTTCCTAGATTAGATGATACCGAAACATTTATCAAACTTCTAATCATTCCACTTGCAGTTCAATGGTGGAGTTCTTGGTATCCTGGTTCAGAACCTGGTGGAGGTGGATATGTTGCACAACGAATGTTGGCAGCAAAAGATGAAAACCATGCCATAGGAGCTACATTTTTCTATAATATCATGCACTATGCGTTAAGACCTTGGCCATGGATTGTAGTTGCTCTAGCATCTCTTATTCTATATCCAGATTTAGCAAGCATACAAGAAGCATTTCCAACGGTTACTGAGGATAAATTAGGGCATGATCTTGCGTATTCAGCTATGCTAACGAAATTACCAAGTGGTTTACTCGGATTGGTTTTAGCTTCCTTAGCTGCTGCTTATATGAGTACTATAAGTACTCACCTAAACTGGGGTGCTTCTTATGTGGTCAATGATTTTTACAAACAACAGATAAACTCAGAAGCATCTGAGAAACATTTGGTAACTATTGGTAGAATTACTACTGTTATATTAATGATTGTAAGTTCTCTAATAGCATTATCCTTGACAAATGCTCTACAACTTTTTGAAATTATTTTAATGTTTGGTGCTGGAACAGGTTTAATTTTTATTTTACGTTGGTTCTGGTGGAGAATTAATGCATGGACAGAGATCTCAGCGATGATTGCTTCTGGGGTTATCTCTATTTTATTAACATTTACAACTTTTGGAAATGCACTTTTTGATGTAGGAGGTATATTTCCTGGCTATTTAAAATTTCCTTTTGTTGTTGTTTGCTCTTCTATTATATGGTTGATCGTTACGTATTTAACATCTCCAGAAAAAGATAAAGTCTTATTTGCTTTTTATTTGAAAACACAGCCAGGTGGTCCAGGATGGGATAGGGTAGTAAGAAAAGCAGAGAAAGCAAAAATTTCTATTAAACAAACCAAAGAAAAATGGAGTGTTCCTAATGGCATATTAGCAATGATTTTAGGATGTATTTTAATTTATTCAACAATGTTTGCTATTGGTAATTATGTTTATGGAGAATATTTTTTAGCAAATATTTTAACTTTTGTAGTGGTAATTTTTTCTTTTTTATTGATAAAAATTTGGAAAAAAATTAAAGGTACTGTGTTGTAATACAAAGAGAAATTAATGAATATTTTAATTCATTGTTAATTATTGTATTTTTACAATTATTCAAAATCATTCAAAATTATTACACATGAAAAAACTAATTATAGCACTATTATTTTTGAGTTTTTCTACTCAAGGATTTGCTCAATTTTTTAAGGATAATATAAACATTACTAGATACGATGGATATTTTACATTTTATTATGATGAAGGCAATGATAAAATATTCCTTGAAATTGAAAACTTAGATAAAGAGTTTTTGTACGTAAATGCGCTTTCAGAAGGAATAGGTTCAAATGATATAGGTCTAGATAGGGGTCAATTAGGAAATACAAGGATCGTTAAATTTATAAAAGCTGGAAATAAATTACTTTTAATTCAACCAAATCAATATTACAGGGCGATAACTAACAATATCGAAGAAAAAAAATCTGTTGAACAAGCTTTTGCTAAATCCATACTCAAAGGTTTTGTGATTAAAGAAACTAAAGATGGTAAGTATTTGGTAGATGCAACCTCTTTCTTTATTAGAGATGCACACGGAGTGGTAGGGCGTTTATCAGCAAAAAAACAAGGTAATTATACTCTAGATAGATCTAGAAGTGCCATAAATTTAGAGAGAACAAAAGCATTTCCTAAAAATGTTGAATTTGATGTAATGATTACGTTTAAAGGAGTACCAAAGGGATATGACATAAGAAGTGTAGTACCAACATCAACCTCGGTAACTGTTAATCAACATCATTCTTTTATTGAGTTACCAGATAATAAGTATACACCAAGAAAGTTTGATCCTAGATCTGGTGCCAATGCAATGTCTTATTTAGATTATGCTACTCCTGTGAATGAGTCTATTAAAAAACGATTTATTTATCGTCACAGATTACATAAGAAAAATCCAAATGCTACCAAAAGTGAAGCGGTAGAACCTATTATTTATTATTTAGATAGAGGAACTCCAGAACCTGTTCGATCTGCACTTTTGGATGGTGCTAGATGGTGGAATCAAGCATTTGAGTCAATTGGATTTACAAATGCGTTTCAAGTAAAAATGTTACCAGAAGATGCGGATCTGTTAGATGTTAGATACAATGTAATTCAATGGGTGCATAGGTCCACAAGAGGTTGGAGTTATGGAAGTTCTGTTTCAGATCCAAGAACAGGAGAAATTATAAAAGGGCATGTAAGTTTAGGATCTTTACGGATTCGTCAAGATTTTTTAATAGCTCAAGCCCTTCGCGCACCTTATGCTAATGACGATACTAATGATAAGTTTGCACTTGAAATGGCTTTAGCTAGAATTAGACAATTGTCTGCTCATGAAGTAGGCCATACTATTGGATTGGCTCATAACTTTGCAGCGAGTTCTAAAGGTAGATCCTCAGTAATGGATTATCCTCATCCAACCCTATCAATTAAAGATGGACAAGTTGATTTTACAGATGCCTATGATACAAAGATTGGAGATTGGGATAAAGTTTCTATTGCTTATTCATATGGTGAATATTTAGAAGATGAAGACGTTAGTTTAAGTAAATTATTAGATGATGCTTTTAAAAAAGGGGCACGTTTTATTACAGATCAAGACGCAAGACCTTTAGGAAGTGCTCATGCTTATGCTCATTTATGGGATAACGGTTCAGATGTTACTACTGAATTAGAGAATTTATTATCCATAAGAAGGAATTCAATAGCAAATTTTTCAAAAGATAATATTAAATCTAATCAACCGTATTCAGTCTTAGAGGATGTTTTTGTTCCATTATATTTTTTACATAGATATCAAACTGAGGGAGTTACAAAAGTGATAGGAGGATTAGATTATACATACGCCTTAAAAGATGATGGCAATACGATTGTAAAAAGAATACCAGGTAAAATTGAACGTAAAGCTCTTTCTTCTATTATTAAGACATTGAGTATTGAAGAGCTTGCAATTCCAAAAAAATTATTAAATCTATTTCCTCCAAGAGCATTTAATTATGGAAGAACTAGAGAATCTTTTAAAAGTAAAACAGGTGTAGCCTTTGATCCGTTTGGTGCTGTTGAAACTGCATCTTCAATGACTTTAGGATTATTATTACATCCAGAAAGAGTAACTAGATTGGTGCAGCATAAAAGTATTGATAATAGTCAGTTAGGATTGGTTGAAGTGTTAGATGATGTTATTGCAAATTCATTTCAAAAATCATATAAAGACACCTACTTCCAAGAATTACAAAATATTGTGAATTACCAAGTATTGAATCATTTGTTTTATTTGTCATCAAATAAAGACATGTATTGGCAGGTAAATGCTATTGTAAATGATAAAATTGATAAAATCAACTCATTACTGTATAATTCAAAAACGTCAGTTATTCAAAAAATATATCAGAAGGATATGATTAAAATGATCTCAAATTTTAAAAAGAATCCTACAAAATTTAAGAAACCAATAACTCCAAAAATTCCAGATGGTTCTCCCATTGGAAGTGATTAACAAATGAAGATAGATTTAATAAGTGATACAGTTACTAGACCAACAAATGGAATGTTGGATGCTATGATGCGTGCTAAAGTTGGTGACGATGTTTTTAAAAGTGATCCAACAGTTACTATGCTACAAGAAAAGGCTGCTGAATTATTTGGTATGGAAGACGCATTATTTTTTCCTTCCGGTACAATGGCAAATCAAACAGCAATAAAGCTACATACACAACCTGGAGATAAACTTTTTTGTGACAAATGGGCGCATGTATACAATTATGAGGGTGGAGGAGCAGCATTTAATTCAGGAGTAGCTTGTAAGTTAATTGATGGAGATAGAGGAATGTTTACAGCAGCGCAATTGAGAGACATTTCTGCAGGAAGAGCAGACATTCATGTTCCGTATTCTAGATTGGTATGTGTAGAAAATACAACAAATAAAGGAGGAGGTGCTTGTTGGGATTTTGAAGAATTGAAGAAAATCAAACAAGTATGTTTAGATCAAAATTTGGACTATCATCTTGATGGTGCTAGATTATTTAACGCTCTAGTTGTAAAAAATGAAACTCCAAAACAATATGGCGAGTTATTTGATACTATTTCAATTTGCCTTTCTAAGGGCCTGGGTGCCCCTATAGGTTCAATATTACTTGGGTCTAAGGAACATATTGCTAAAGCTCTTAGAATTAGAAAATTATTTGGAGGTGCCATGCGTCAAGCAGGTTTTTTAGCTGCAGCAGGAATTTATTCTTTAGATAATAATATAAATAGATTAGCTGAAGACCACAAAAAAGCAAAAGATATTGAACTGGTTTTAAATTCTTTATCCTATGTGAAAAAAGTAGAACCTGTTGAAACTAATATCATCATTTTTTATGTTAAAGATTACTTAAACGCTGATAATTTTATTGCTAATATGGCTAAGAAAAATATTTTATTAACTCCAATGGGCGATGGTAAAATTAGAATAGTTACTCACTTAGATTTTTCTGAAGAAATGCTAGAAAAATTAGTATATGAATTGAAAGTTTTTAAGGAATAAATAAGCCCCTAATTTAAAGAGGCTTTTTTTAACTTATTTCATTCAATTTTGTTAATTCTTTATAATTTTTATTTAATTTTTTTAACAGAATTCCATAGAGCAGGTAGTAAAAAAGCCATAATATTAGTATCATAACTGCTATAACCACTATTTGAGTTATTATAAAAACAGACCTCATGTGTTCTTGATTAAAGCTTTCATTTTCAATACCTGAAAGAATATTAATTCCGTCAGGCGTGTTAAAAATTAAAATGTTTAAAATAACTGAAAATATTACCACGTTTATTAAATTATAATACACATACCATTTTACTGTTTTTCTGACCAATAAGATATTTTTCATCAATTTTTTTGTGTCATCTACGGTAGTTATTAATGAAAAATTTCTATAGAAAAGTAGTAAGAATAAAACTACAACGACATAATGAAAATAGTTGAAATTATCTATAAAGTTAATTAGATTTAATTTCTCAAAAGGGTCAAGAGCCCCATTTTTAGTGCCTAAATAATTTACTGCAAACCAAAAAACGAATTCAAGTAGTCCAATTATTAAAATCCACTTTACTATAGAGTTAGATTTTGATTGAGTCATTTTATAAATTTCTAAAGCAGAAAGTTTATTTTTTTCTTCAGGCTGGTTTTTCCAGATTGTTTTGTAATTATCTAACTCCATTAGTTAAATTTTATGGGTTTAAGATTTTTCTTAGTTTCTCTTTTGATCTATTCATTTTTACTCTAGCATTTACCTCTGAAATACCCAAAGTCTTAGCAATTTCTTTATAAGGTTTGTCTTCTAAATACAGAAAAATTAAAGCTTTTTCAATATCATTTAATTCTCTAATTCCGTCATATAATGCCTTTAGTTGTTTATCTTTTGTATCGTCATAATCTTCAGCTTTTATTTTAAAGCTAACATCACTAAAGTCTTGAGTTTTTATACTGCGATTTGATTTTCTATATAAAGTAATAGCAGTATTTAAAGAAACTCTATACATCCAAGTGCTAAACTTTGACTCTCCTCTAAACTTTGAGTAGTTTTTCCAAATTTGTATGGTAATCTCCTGAAATAAGTCATTATGTTGATCTTGATTTGTAGTATATATTCTACAAATTTTATGAACAATATTTTGATTTTTTTCAAAATCATTCAAGAAATTTTTTTCTAACTGGATTTGCACTATTGATTTTTAGTTTTTTATAAGACTCAAATTATCCCAAAAAGTTACAATTATTTTATTTTTTAAAATTAAATATTACCTTTAAACTTAAATTTATTTTTAAAAAAAACTTTTTGGATAACATAAAAAAGAACTTTAGTATTCGAGATTTAGAAAATATTTCAGGAATCAAGGCTCATACTATTCGTATATGGGAGAAGCGTTATAATTTATTGACTCCAGAAAGATCTAAAACAAACATCAGGTATTATTCACATCAAAATTTGCAGAAGCTTTTAAATATTGTATTGTTAAATAATAACAATTATAAGATTTCTAAAATTTCTGAGATGAATGACGAGCTTATAAACTTAACCGCTAGAGAGTTGGCATTCAATACATCAATTAATGATGACGCTATAAATTCTTTAAAATTATCAATGTTTAAATTTGATAAAGTATTATTTAATAAAACTTACAATAAATTACTTGTTACAAAAAATTTCAGGGAAATATTTAAAGAAGTTTTTATCCCTTTCTTGGAGCATGTGGGATTGTTGTGGCAAACTGAGACAATACTTCCAGTTCATGAACATTTTATATCCAATTTGATTACTCAAAAAATACAAATCAATACAGATGAGCTTAAACATACTCAAATTTCAAACGAGAATGTTTATATTTTGTTTCTTCCCGAAAATGAAATCCATGAATTAGGTTTGTTGTATTTGAACTATGAATTGGTTTTACGCGGTTATAGGACTATTTATTTGGGCCAAAGTTTACCACTGAATAATTTAAATATATTTTTTGACATCCATGATAAAATTTCTTTTGTTACTTCCATGACTGTAAGACCCTACGATGATGATATTGTGGACTATTTCGACACATTGGATAATATTATTAGTTCTACATCACATAGTTTAATAGCTATAGGTAAAAAAGTAATGCAGTTTAGCTCTAACAACTTCAAATCGCAGATTTTCCTATACCCTTCTATTTCTGAATTGTTAAAAGAAATATAATTTTTTAAGCATATTATTGTTTTGTTTGACTTATAATTAATCGTGTAAGACAAATAGTTATATTTGTTTTATAAATTAAATTAATGAGTAAAAATATACAAATAATTGGCTCTGGATTTTCTTCTCTTTCTGCTGCTTGCTATTTAGCAAAGGCTGGTCACCAAGTATCTATTTATGAAAAAAACAGTACAGTAGGCGGGCGAGCTAGACAGTTAAAAAAAAACGGATTTACCTTTGATATTGGTCCGTCCTGGTATTGGATGCCAGATATATTTGATCGGTTTTTCTCAGACTTTGGTAAAAAGACATCAGATTATTATCAAATTGATAAACTTGACCCTGCCTATAAAATATTTTTTGATGACGACATCATTACCATAGGAGACTGCATGGACAAAATATGTAATGAATTTGAACGTATAGAAAAAGGTAGTGGTATCAAATTAAAAAACTTTATTAAAAAGGCTCAAGATAATTATGACATTGCAGTTAATAAAATCTTATATAATGCTCCAGGAATTTCTCCACTGGAACTAGTAACAAAGGATACAGTTTTACGCTTAGATCAATTTTTTAAAACTATAAGTCAAGAAGTTAGAAGAAATTTTAGTAATCCAAAATTAGTCTCAACTCTAGAGTTTCCATCCTTGTTTTTGGGAGCTAAACCTAGCAAGACACCTTCATTTTTCAGTTTTATGAATTTTGCTGATTTTGGTTTAGGTACATGGCATCCTAAAGGGGGTATGTATCAAGTTATTAAAGGGATGGAATCTTTGGCTATAGAGTTAGGAGTTAAGATAAACCTAAATCATTCGGTTGAAAAAATCGTTGTAAATAATAATTCTGTCGCTGGTTTGATAACAAATAATACTTTTATTGAGTCAGACATTGTGTTAAGTGGAGCAGATTACCATCATTCTGAGTCGCTACTAAATATTAAATTCAGACAACATACAGAAGCATACTGGGATAAGAAAATATTTGCTCCTTCCTCTTTATTATTTTATATCGGGATAGATAAAAAACTAGAAAACATTGAACATCACAACTTGTTTTTCGATGCTGACTTTGAAAAACATGCTGTAGAAATTTATGACGATCCCAAATGGCCTACTCACCCCTTATTTTATGTAAACGTTCCTTCAAAAACTGATTCCTCTATGGCCCCAGAAGGTTGTGATGCAGTATTCATATTAATGCCAATTGCGACTAACATTGAGGATACTCCTGAACTAAGAAATACTTATCTTAAAAAAATCATTGAAAGATTTGAAAAAAAAACACAACAATCAATTCAAAATAATATTATATTTAAAGAATCATTTTGTGTAGATGATTTTAAGTCAGAATACAACTCATATAAAGGAAATGCCTATGGTATGGCAATGACCTTATTACAAACTGCATTCTTAAGACCTAAATTAAAAAGTAAAAAAGTTAAAAATTTATATTTCACTGGGCAACTAACTGTTCCTGGGCCTGGAGTTCCTCCCTCACTTATATCTGGGAAAATTACAGCTGAGTTAATTCAAAAAATAAAAGTATAATGAAGGAATTATTTGATGAAGTAAGTTTCGATACTAGTAAATTAGTAACAAAAAAATACAGTACATCCTTTTCGTTAGCTGTAAAAATGTTATCTACTTCTATAAGATCATCAATTTACAATATATATGGTTTTGTTCGTTTTGCTGACGAAATTGTAGATACTTTTCATGATTATAAAAAAGAAGAATTATTAGATGATTTTGAAAACGAATACTATAAAGCTCTTGAAAACGGTATAAGTTTAAATCCTATTTTAAATTCTTTTCAAGCTACCGTTAAAAGATATAATATTACTGATGATCTTGTCAAGGCTTTTCTTAAAAGTATGCGTGCAGACTTATCAAAGACAGAATACCAAACTCATGAAGAGTATAACGAGTATATTTATGGTTCTGCTGATGTTGTTGGTTTAATGTGTTTAAAGGTTTTTGTTGATGGTGATGATAAAAAATACAATGAATTAAAAGATGCTGCTATGCGATTAGGTTCAGCATTTCAAAAAGTTAACTTTTTAAGAGATTTAAAAGATGATTTTGAATTACTCAACCGTTCTTATTTTCCAAATGTAGATTTAACTTCCTTGGATACAGACTCCAAACAACTTATTATACAAGAGATTGAAGAAGATTTTGATTATGCGTTTAATCATGGCATTCTTAAATTACCGGTTGAAGCTAAATTTGGAGTCTACATGGCTTACAGGTACTACAGAAGATTATTGAAAAAATTAAAAAATGTTCCATCATCGCAAATTATTGAAACTAGGGTAAGAATATCTGATCCCATGAAAATTAATTTATTAGCAAGAAGCTATGTAAAGTATAAATTAAATATGATTTAATGATACTTTTAGCTTTAACAACTTTAATTACTTTTTTAGTCATGGAAGGCATAACTTGGTGTACTCACAAATTTGTGATGCACGGGTTTTTATGGTATTTACACGAAGATCATCATCAACCAAAGTATAAAAATTTATTTGAAAAAAATGACCTGTTTTTTATCATTTTTGCTTTACCTAGTTCATTATCAATTTATTTAGGTTTAGAACAAGAACTGTATTTTGTTGCAGCGATAGGTTTTGGTATTATGGCTTATGGCGCAGCCTATTTCTTGGTTCATGATGTGTTAATTCATCAAAGGTTTAAGTGGTTTAAACACACAAAAAACTGGTACTTGTTAGGTTTAAGAAAAGCACACAAAATTCATCACAAGAAGTTAATGAAACATGATGGTGAGTGTTTTGGAATGTTATTTGTACCTTTTAAATATTTTAGAAAACCTAAAAAAATTAGGCTTGAGTAAAAAAAAACCTAATAAAGCAATTGTCATTGGTGCTGGAATTGCTGGTTTGTCTGTAGCAGTACGCCTTCAAAATGCAGGTTTTACAGTTGAAGTTTTTGAATCTAACGATTATCCAGGAGGTAAGTTGACAGATTTTTCAAAAAATGGGTATCGTTTTGATATGGGTCCTTCACTATTTACTATGCCTCAATTTATTGAAGAGCTGTTTTCTATTTCAAGAAAAAATAGTAAAGATTATTTTTCTTATAAGAAAAAAGAAACAACCTGTCATTATTTTTTTAAAGATGGAACTACTTTTGAAGCAAAGTCAGATGTCCATAAATTTGCTAAATCAGCAGCAAAAACTTTTAATGTAGACGAGGAACAATTACTTCTCTATTTTAGCAGAAGTAAAAAAAAATATGAGTTAACATCCACATTGTTTTTAGAAAAATCTTTACATAAATTTTCCACATATTTTACAAAAGATACAATAAAAGCAATTTTTAACATTAATAGCTTAGATATTAACTCAACCTTACATGATTACAATACCAAAAGTTTTAAAGATTCTAGGTTAGTTCAGTTATTTGATAGGTTTGCGACTTATAATGGGTCTTCTCCTTATCAAACCCCAGGCATAATGTCTATGATTCCTCATTTAGAACAATACTATGGCACTTTTTTTCCAACTGGAGGCATGCATTCAATTACCCAAAGTATTTATCAATTAGCTCTTGATTTAGGGGTTAAATTTCATTTTAATTCTAAAGTCGACAAAATTCATATTTCCAATAAAAAAGCCATCGGTATCTCTTCAAATGAAAGAGATTTTTTCTCAGATATTGTTATATCTAATAGTGATGTTGTTCCAACATATAGATCTTTATTAAAAGGTCAAAAATCACCTGAAAAAATGTTAAGGCAACCAAGATCGAGTTCTGCTTTAATATTTTATTGGGGAATTAGAAAAGAATTTCACGCATTAGATTTACACAACATATTTTTTTCTGAGGATTATAATCAAGAATTTAAATATATTTTCAAGAAACAACAGGTATATAATGACCCTACAGTGTATGTAAATATCACCTCAAAGGAAAACAAATCTGATGCGCCTAAAGGTTGTGAAAATTGGTTTGTGATGGTAAATGTTCCAAGCAATACAGGTCAAGACTGGGACAATATCATAAATAATGTTAGGTCAAATATTCTCAAAAAATTGTCTATTTCCTTATCTGTAAACTTAGAAGACCTTATTGAATCTGAAACTGTTTTAGACCCTAGGTTAATAGAATCTAAGACCAATTCATATCAAGGTGCATTATATGGTGCTTCTAGTAATAATAAGTTTGCAGCTTTTTTAAGACATCCTAATTTTAGTCAACAAATTTCAAATCTCTATTTTTGTGGTGGAAGTGTCCATCCAGGTGGAGGTATTCCATTGTGTTTATTATCTGGTAAAATTGTTTCAGATTTAATTTTAAAAAATAAATGATTTCAAAATATAAAATAGCAATATCCATTTTTACCATCTGGCTTTTTAATATTTCTGGAATCTTAGGGATTTTATCTTCTCATTCTGAATGGTTTCTAAAATTAACACCAATAAACCTCTCAATGTATGTTGTTCTTATCATTTGGAGTGTAAAAGATGTATCTAAGAAATTTTTACTTGCTTTTTTTATTCCATTTTTTATTGGTTTTACAACAGAATATTTGGGTGTCAATTATGGTTTAATTTTTGGCTCATACTCTTACGGGGATAATTTAGGTTTAAAATTTGGTGGAGTTCCGTTAATGATTTGTGTGAATTGGGCGGTGTTAACTATTATTACAGCCGATCTAAGTTCATTAATTCATAAAA
>CAJQMN010000046.1 GCA_905479435.1 uncultured Flavobacteriaceae bacterium
TTGATCCAGATGAGGTGTATCAATGGTTTATGGAGTTATTCATAGACTCCTATGATTGGGTTATGGTTCCTAATGTATATGGGATGAGTTTATATGCAGATGGAGGCTTAATGTCTACTAAGCCATATATAAGTAGCAGTAATTATATCATGAAAATGAGTAATTACAAAAAAGGAGAATGGCAGCAAGCATGGGATGGATTATTTTGGACTTTTATGGATAAGCATCGAAGTTTCTTTCTTAAAAACCCAAGGTTAGGAATGCTAATAAGAACCTTTGATAAAATGAATCAGGATAAAAAAGAATCACATTTTAGAAATGCTGAAGAATTTATAAAACAATTGGATGAATAAAGAAAAAATAAATCTAGTTTGGTTAAAAAGAGATTTAAGGCTACATGACAATGAAGCCATAAGTAGGGCTATAAAAAATGGAAAAAGGTTTTTAATTTTTTATGCTTTTGAAAAAATTTTGATAAATGACCCCCACTATAATAGTAGACATTGGAACTTTATAAAACAATCTTTAGTAGACCTAAATTCTGAACTTAAAGAGCATCAATCAAAAATATTATCTGTTGCTTCGGATGTCATAGGACTATGTAACCAAATACAAAATTTCTATACAATTGAAACCATCTATTCACATCAAGAAACTGGAATTTTAACAACCTATACAAGAGATAAAGAATTTAAAAGATACTGTAGAAATAATAATATTGATTGGAAAGAAAATGTAAATAATGGAGTTCAAAGAGGACTAAAACACAGAGAAAATTGGTTTGATGAGTGGGAAATATTTATGAATAAAAAAATAGAAGTATTTAACCCTCTAGATAATCAGTTATTAAATATTGATGATATTTTAACTCTAGAAAATATTTCAAATCCAGCAGTATTAGAAACCTCAACAAATGAGAAGTTTCAAAGAGGAGGTAGGAGTTTAGGATATAGATATCTAAATAGTTTTTTTAAAGAAAGACATAAAGATTATATGTTTAATATTTCAAAACCTAACTCATCAAGAACTAGTTGTAGCAGATTATCTCCATATCTAGCCTGGGGTAACCTTTCAGTAAGAGAGGTATTTCAGATGGGAAGAAGAGAAAAAACCAAAAAAAATGCTAAACATATAGGAGCATTTTTATCAAGACTAAGATGGCAAGCCCACTTTATACAAAAATTTGAAATGGAGCATGTTATGGAAAAAGCTAGTATAAACAAAGGGTACCATAAGCTTAAAAAATCCATTTCAAAAAAATACCAAGACGCTTGGATTAATGGGCAAACCGGATTTCCCTTAGTAGATGCATGTATGCGATGCCTTCAAGAAACAGGGTATTTAAATTTTAGAATGCGCGCATTAACAGTCTCTTTTTTTACACATATCCTTTGGCAACCTTGGCAAGATGCAACAACTCATCTCTCTCAAATGTTTTTAGATTTTGAGCCTGGAATACATTTCCCACAGCTTCAGATGCAAGCGGGTGAAACAGGAATAAACAATCTTAGAATTTACAATCCTATAAAAAATGGAAAAGAGCATGATGAGGATGCAATATTTATAAAAAAATGGGTTCCAGAGTTAAAAAACTTAGACACTAATTTTGCTCATGAACCCTATTTAATGACTCCACTTGAACAACAGATGTATGATTTTACACTCGGAAAAGATTACCCAAACCCAATAGTTGATTTAAAAAAAACAAGAAAAAATGCCTCAGATATATTATGGAATTTAAAGAAAAACCCTCAAGTTAAAGAGGAAAGTAAAAGAATACTTCTCAAGCATACTTTATCCAATAGAAATCTTCTACTTACAGACAACATAAAAATCTTAACTCCTTAAAAAGTAAATTATTAAGCAATAAATAGTAAATAAATCATACCCTAATTATTTGTTAATTTTTGTCTAACTATTTGATAAATTCATTAAACAAATCTACATTTGAATTAATGATATTTACAACTACACATACAAATAAAGAGGCAAAAGAATTAACTAATGATTTAATAGGTTTACCTTTTACGTTTTTACAATCGTTAAAAATGGGTGGTGTAGGTTCTAAAAGAATGATTATTGAAGAAACTAGTCAAAACTTTCATCAATACATCAACAAAATATCTGATATAAATTACGCAAACATAGAACTTAGACCTGAAGGTATTATTGTATTATTAAACAAAGGTTTAAAAAACTTTAACTGGATTATACCTTACAGACAACTTGTAATCTACAAAACAGATAGACTGAGTATTCATGCTCAGGGAAAATATATCTGCTTTAAAAATAATATACTTTTTAAAGAAAATAAAAAATTCATTTCAAAAATGATTAATTTAAAGGCGATAAACCAAGAAAAGTATTTAAATCCTACTTATGAATGAGTTATCTAGTATTGACATAGATAGAATTATTGAAATGGCATGGGAAGATAGAACAACATTCGATGCCATTAAATTTCAGTTCGGTCTAGGTGAACAGGAGGTCATTAGCCTAATGAGAAAAGAAATGAAACTAAAAAGTTTTAAACTATGGAGAAAAAGAGTTCAGGGAAGAAAAACAAAACACAGTAAACTAAGAGAATTTGAAAGTGGAAGGTTTAAATGTACCAGACAAAGACAAATATCTAACAACTCTATATCAAAAAGATAAACCAGTGCTTTGTTTTAAGCTTAGAGTACTTAAAAACAGCACAAAAAAAAGATAGAAATATGAATACTAATGGATTACTAAATGAGCTAAAAAAAGAAAGTCAACTCAACGGATTTTCATTCGATGATATTGGCGATGATCATTTATACACTGGGTTAGAAACCCCAATGAAACCAGACGCCTTTGTAATATCTGATGAAGAAAAGAAGGAAAAAATTGCAATTTTATTTAAAGAAATCATGGATGTGATGGGATTAGATCTCACAGACGATTCTCTCAAGGGTACTCCAAAAAGAGTAGCCAAAATGTATATAGAAGAAATATTTTCTGGATTAAATCCTAATAATAAGCCAAAAATTGCTTTATTTGACAATAAATATCAATACAATCAGATGTTGGTTGAGAAGAATATTACTTTCTACTCAAATTGTGAACATCATTTTGTACCAATTATAGGTAAGGCTCATATTGCATACATATCATCTGGAAAAGTAATCGGACTTTCTAAATTGAATCGAATTGTTCAATATTATGCCAAAAGACCTCAAGTACAAGAAAGGCTAACAAATCAAATTGCAGAAGAATTAAAAAACTCACTGCAAACGGAAGACGTAGCTGTTATTATTGACGCTAAACATTTATGCGTATCATCAAGAGGTATCAAAGATGATACTTCTGCAACAGTTACCTCATATTACGGCGGAGAATTTAATTCGCCTTCAAAAATTAACGAATTATTGAACTATTTAAAAGATTAAACAATGGACATCATAGACAGAGCTACAGAATTTGAGCACAGAAAACATAAATTCATTACTACAAGTGATCGTATAATAGCCTCAAGAGAAGTTAAAGGATTGATTTTAGAAATTAATGATATTTACAAAGAAAGTAAAGATCCTGATTTAATGGATTTAATGAAAAGATTAACGGTTATTAAGCAAAAAATTGAAAAAAGACTCAAAGGTCGACCTCTAACATCTAGTTAAATAATGCGAAAAATTATAATTGTTGGAGGTAGTCGAGGAATCGGAAACTCCCTTCTTTCCACGCTAGTTGAAAATCATAAAATTATTAATATTAGCAGGGTACAACCGGCCCTATCGCATGTTAATTTGACCCACTATACTTGTGATGTTTTAATCGATGAACTTCCTGAAATAACTGAAGTAGATTCCATTATATATTGTCCTGGAAGTATAAATTTAAAACCAATATCGCGTTTAAAACTCGATGATTTTAGAGACGATTTTGAGATAAATGTTATCGGTGCCGTAAAAACAATACAAAAATATCTATCTATTCTAAAAAAAGGAAATAAACCCTCAGTTGTTCTTTTTAGTACTGTAGCCACAGCACTTGGAATGCCTTATCATGCTAGTGTAGCTGCTGCAAAATCTGCAGTTGAAGGCTTAGTAAAATCATTAGGTGCAGAATTAGCGCCTACAGTTAGGATAAACGCCATTGCCCCTACTGTAACAGATACAGATTTAGCATCCAAGCTACTCAGAAATGAAAAAATGATTGATATGATTACAGACCGACATCCACTTAAAAAATTTCTTGAACCAAAAGAGGTCGCAGATATGGCAGAATTCTTACTGTCACCAAAAGCATCAGCAATCTCAGGACAGGTTTTTAAAATGGATTGTGGAATTGTAAGCTTTAAAATCTAATATGAATCCATTTATTGTTTTCATCAAAACATTATCAAAAACAAATAAACCTATAAAAATGTCAGCATCAAAATCGTTGTATGATATCAAAATTGATTCGCTTCAAGGAGCATCAATTGATTTTTCATCTTTTAAAGGAAAAAAAATATTGTTTGTAAATGTAGCCTCTAAATGCGGTTTTACCCCCCAATATAAAGACTTACAAAAATTATATAATCAATACCAAGATTCATTAGTTGTTATTGGTGTTCCCTGTAACCAATTTGGAAAACAAGAACCGGGAACCTCTAATGAAATTGAAGAATTTTGCCAGGTAAATTATGGTGTATCATTCTTGATCACTGAAAAGGTAGATGTTAAAGGTAGTGAACAACATCCTTTATACAGGTGGTTAACATCTAAAACTGAAAATGGAAGAAAAAATTCTTCTGTAAAATGGAATTTTCAAAAATATTTAGTTGATGAACATGGTGAATTAATTGATTATTATTATTCAATAACATCTCCAACCAGTTCTAAAATCAAAAAACACTTGCAATAAAATGTTTGGAATTTTTAAAAAAAAGACTGAGGTAGAAAAATTAGAAAATCTTTATAAAAAAAAGATGAAAGAAGGGTATGATCTTCAATCTATTGATAGGAGTGCCAGTGATCAAAAGTATGTTGAGGCAGACCAAATATTAAAAAAAATTGAATCCTTAGAAAAAAAGTGATTGTAAAAAAAACTAAATACCTCATCTTATTTCTATTCATCAATTTTGGTGGATTAGCATTAGGGAGTTGGCTCATGAATAATGGCCCAAGTACAGATTGGTATTTAAATCTAACAAAAGCACCTTGGACTCCACCAGGTTGGGTTTTTGGGGCTGCTTGGACAAGCATTATGATTTGTTTCTCCATCTATTTAATTTTTCTTTTCACAAAAAACTACAATCAAAAAAAACTATTTTTATTTGGTATTCAGTTTATATTGAATGTTAGTTGGAATTATCTATTTTTCAATAAACATGAGATTTTTATTTCGCTCATCTCTATTACACTTTTAACAGCACTAATTTTCTTTCTTTTCTTTCATTACTATAAAGCACACAAAAAAGTCAGTTACTTGCTTCTCCCCTATATGATTTGGCTTTGTATAGCCACTTCTCTAAACCTTTATATTTTAATACATAATTAGAGATGAAGATTTATACATTTCACAGGACTCAAAAATTACCTATATCTAGAAAGGAAGCCTGGGAGTTTTTATCAAACCCGAAAAACCTATCTGCATTAACACCAAAAGAAATGAATTTTACAATCATTTCAGATGACCAAAAGAAAATGTATGCTGGGCAAATCATTCAATACAGTGTAACGCCTCTAGCTAACATTAAAACAAAATGGATAAGTGAAATCACTCATTTAGAAAAAGGTAAATATTTTGTAGATCTTCAACTCTACGGCCCATATGCTTTTTGGCATCATAAACACTTTATTCATGAAATCGATGGTGGTGTAGAAATGGAGGACATTATTGATTATAAGGTACCTTTTGGAATAGTTGGGCAAATTATCCATCCTTTGCTGGTAAAGCCAAAACTGGAAAAAATTTTTAGTTACAGACAAAAAAAATTAGTAGAAATCTTTGGAAAATATATAAATAATGGATAAAATTTCAATTTTTTGGTTTCGTAGAGATTTAAGGTTACATGATAACAAAGCACTTTTTCATGCACTTCAATCTGAAGAAAAAATACTCCCAATTTTCATATTTGATATTGATATACTAGAAAAAATACCTAAAGATGATGCCCGAATTTCATTTATTTACTCAGAGCTAAAAGCTATGAATAAGCATTTGGAAGCCCATGAAACCGAGATAAAAATGTTTTATGGAAATCCAAAAGAGGTTTTTAAATCACTGATGAAAAACTATACTATAGTGAAGGTATTTACAAATCATGATTATGAACCTTACGCTATAAAACGTGATTTAGAGATCAAAGAAGTTGTATCGACTAGTAAAATTGATTTTCAGACCTATAAAGACCAAGTAATTTTTGAAAAAAACGAAATAACAAAAAAAGATGGAAAACCTTATGTGGTGTATACACCTTATTCGAAGAAATGGTTGGAGAAATATGAAACAAATAAACCTGAAAATTATCCCTCTGAAGATCTTTTAGATCGACTTTACAAAAAAACAAAATCAGAAACGCTTACTTTAAGTGATATCGGGTTTATTGAGACTAGTATCCCAATCAAAAACTATATTTTTAATTCTAGAATTATCAACGAATACGAGGAGACTCGCAACTTCCCTGCACTTGACAATACATCTAAATTAGGACCTCACCTTCGTTTTGGAACCGTTAGTGTTCGTCAAATGGTTTCTAGAGCAGATGCATATGAAAATAAAATTTTTCTCAAAGAATTAATTTGGAGGGAATTTTTTATGCAAATTTTATGGCATTTTCCTGAAACCCATAAAAATTCTTTCAAATCAAAATATGATAGAATTATTTGGAGAAATAACGAAAAAGAATTTAAAAAATGGTGTGAGGGAAACACTGGATATCCGATGGTAGATGCTGGAATGAGGCAATTAAATAAAACCGGATTTATGCACAATAGAGTTCGTATGCTTGTAGGAAGTTTTTTATGCAAACATTTACTTATCGATTGGCGATGGGGTGAAGCCTATTTTGCTGAAAAATTACATGACTACGAAATGTCTAGCAATGTAGGTAATTGGCAATGGGTAGCAGGTACTGGTGTTGATGCATCACCTTATTTTAGAATTTTTAATCCTACTAGTCAAATTCAAAAGTTTGATAAGGAATTAAAGTACATTAAAAAATGGGTTCCAGATTTTCAAGAAATTACCTACCCAAGCCCAATGGTAGAACATAAATTTGCAAGAGAACGTTGTCTGAAAACATACAAAGATGCACTTGCCTAAAAAAATAGTGTTATTAATTTTATATTTGTTAAAATTCGGGATGTAGCTTAGTCCGGTTAAAGTGCTGGTCTGGGGGACCAGAGATCGGAGGTTCGAATCCTCTCATCCCGACAAGCAGATACCTAACTTCGAAGAAGTTGGGTTTTTTGTTTGTAGTTGAGCCAAGTTTATTTGTGCGAATAAAACAAATAAAAGACCCAAAATGCCTAAGCATTAGAGGTATCTATTTGCAACAATACTAGTATAGGATCACTGAATACAATGAAGTAATCCTCTCATCCCGACAAGCAGATACCTAACTTCAAAGAAGTTGGGTTTTTTGTTTGTAGTTGAGCCAAGTTTATTTGTGCGAATAAAACAACTAAAACAAACCTTTAATTGAAAGAATTATTTATCTGTATGGTCAGTATATTTTGTTAAATTTGTTTCATATCATTATTTAAATTCAAAATATGCTTGTCATTGGAATAGCTGGAGGAACTGGAAGTGGTAAAACCACTGTTGTAAACCAAATTATTAATGAATTACCTGAAAATGAAGTCTGTGTTATCTCTCAAGACTCTTATTACAAGGCTACAGATTCACTCACTTACGAAGAGCGAATAAAAATTAACTTTGATCATCCTAGAGCTATAGATTTTGAGTTATTGGAAACACACATATCAGATCTTAAAAAAGGTAAAATTATTCAGCAACCCGTTTATTCTTTTGTTACGCACAACAGAACAAAAGATCATATAGAAACACATCCTAGAAAAGTAGTAATCATTGAAGGAATCCTTATTTTTAATAGTAAGAAATTACTGGATTTATTTGATATCAAAATATTTGTTCATGCTGATGCTGATGAAAGACTAATACGACGAGTAAGACGAGATATTAAAGAAAGAGGAAGAGATATTGATGAAGTTTTAGATCGCTATAAAAACACACTAAAACCAATGCATCAACAATTTATAGAACCCACTAAAAGTTTTGCAGATATCATTATTCCTAACGATCGCTACAATACCGTTGCAATTGATATCGTTAGAACAGTAATAAGTGAACGCCTATAATATGGTTGCAAAAAAAATAAAAGAAAATAAGATATTTAAATTATTAACGAATAAATACATCGTCATTTTAATCGCTTTTTTGATATGGATGTTTTTCTTTGATGCTAATGTTCAACTAAATAAAGAATTTAAAAAAGAAATAAAGGAACTTAACACTACCATCAATTTTTATAAAAAAGAAATCAAAAAAGATAAAAATACAATTACAGAATTACAAGATTCTCTTCAACTTGAAAAATTTGCAAGAGAAAAATATTTGATGAAAAAAGAAAACGAAGATATTTACATCATAGAATTTGATACTTTGAGAAGATAAATGAAGGATTTTTTATTTAATGAATTTAATACATTAACTCCGGCTGCTTGGAAACAAAAAATTCAAGTAGACTTAAAAGGAGATGATTATAATGAATCCTTGATTTGGAAATCTAATGAAGATGTTCATGTAAAACCATTTTATACCACAGAAGATAGACATTTTAATACTATACCTTTGGCTAAGAATGGATATAAAATTTGTCAATCTATATTTGTAGATGATGTAATCATTGCCAATAAATTAGCTAAAGATAGTATAGATAGAGGTGCTTCTGCAATTCAGTTTATCGCTAAGACTAGTTTTGATTATAAAAATTTATTTGACAATATAAATACCAAAGAAATTTTTATTTATTTAAACTTTGAGTTTCTTAATGCTGCTTTTGTCTCAGAAATAGATAACTATTGCAAGAGTAATTGTCTATATTTTCAGATAGACATCATAGGAAACTTAGCTAAAACAGGAAATTGGTTTTCTAATTTAAATTCAGACCTTAAAGAAAAGAATAAATACATACAATCTGTCAACAATTCAATTTGCGTAGATGCTTCAATATATCAAAATGCTGGTGCTTCTATTATTCAAGAGTTAACTTATGCATTGGCTCATACTAATGAATATATAGAGTTATTTGGAAAATCTATAGCACCTAAACTTCATTATATTTTTTCTGTAGGGAGTAATTATTTCTTTGAAATAGCAAAGTTAAGAGCATTTCGCATACTAGTCGATGCCCTTCTAAATGAACATGGAGTAAAAAACACACCCATTCATATTTTTACAAAACCAAGCTTACGAAACAAAACAATATATGATTACAATGTAAATATGTTGAGAACTACAACTGAATGTATGAGTGCAATTCTAGGGGGATCAGATACAATTTCAAATATTTCTTATGATTCAATTTATCACAAATCAAATGAATTTGGAGAACGAATTTCTAGAAATCAATTGTTAATTTTAAAAGAAGAAGCCTATCTATCAGAGGCACATAAATTTGCAAATGGAGCTTATTATATTGAAAGTATTGAAAAACAATTTGCAGAGAAGTCGTTACAACTATTCAAGCAAATAGAGAAAAGTGGAGGTTTTTTAAAGCAACTTAAAAAAGGAACTATCCAAAATAAAATAAATGAAAATGCAAAAAAACAGCAAACTCAGTTTGATCAAAATGAAATCATATTATTAGGAACTAATAAATTAACCAGTGAAAATGATTTTATGAAGAATGAACTTCAAATCTATCCGTTTTTAAAGAAAAAAAATACTAAAACTTTGATTGTACCAATTCTTCAAAAACGATTAGCAGATCAACTAGAACAAAATAGGTTAAAAATGGAATAGCCTTCCATATGAATTAAACAACACACAAAGGAACGTATATAATGACCCGAAAAAAGCTTCAAAACTTATCTCTAAATTTCATTAAAGATCCAGCGTATAAAACATTTAGCCATGAAGGTTTTGTTGCAGGTATCGCCCCAAATTTAAGAGGTCCTTATGCTACCATGTATGTAAAAAAACCCTGGACCATTAGACAATACGCAGGATTTTCAACTGCTGAAGAAAGTAATGCATTCTACAGAAGAAACTTAAAGGGTGGGCAAAAGGGATTGTCTGTAGCTTTTGATCTTGCAACCCATAGAGGCTATGATTCAGATCATGAACGTGTGGAGGGAGATGTGGGAAAAGCTGGTGTTGCCATTGATTCGGTTGAGGATATGAAAATCTTATTCGAAGGTATTCCCTTAGACAAAATGTCTGTCTCCATGACTATGAACGGGGCTGTATTACCAATATTAGCCTTTTATATTGTAGCCGCTCAAGAACAAGGAGTAAAAGAATCAGAACTTTCCGGAACCATACAAAATGACATCCTAAAAGAATTTATGGTTAGGAATACTTACATCTATCCACCCGGTCCCTCAATGAAAATTATAGCAGATATTTTTGAATATACTAGTAAAAATATGCCCAAATTTAATTCTATTTCAATTTCAGGGTATCATATGCAAGAGGCAGGAGCCTCTCCCGAAATTGAAATGGCTTATACGTTAGCAAATGGATTAGAATACATAAAAAAAGGAATTGAAACAGGTATGAATATAGACTCATTTGCTCCTAGATTATCTTTTTTCTGGGGTATAGGTATGGATCATTTTACAGAAATAGCAAAAATGAGAGCTGCAAGAATGCTATGGGCAAAACTTGTAAAACAATTTCATCCAAAAAATCCAAAGTCACTTGCTTTGAGAACTCATTGTCAAACAAGTGGATGGAGTTTAACAGAACAAGATCCATTTAACAACATTGCAAGAACAACCATTGAGGCAATGGCTGCTGCATTTGGAGGAACTCAAAGCCTTCATACAAATGCTCTAGATGAAGCAATTGCATTACCAACAGACTTTTCTGCTAGAATAGCCAGAAACACTCAACTATATTTACAAGATGAAACTCAGATTACAAAAACTGTAGATCCATGGGCAGGAAGTTACCACCTCGAACAATTAACTGAAGATATCGCAAATAAAGCATGGCATTTAATCCAGGAAGTAGAAGAATTAGGCGGAATGACAAAAGCAATAGAAAAAGGAATTCCTAAGATGCGAATTGAGGAAGCTGCGGCAAAAAAACAAGCAAGAATAGATAGTGGGCAAGATATTATTGTTGGTGTAAATAAATATCAATTAAAAGAAGAAGATCCTCTGCAGATACTTGACGTAGATAATGAAGCTGTTCGAAAATCTCAGATAAAAAGATTAATTCAAATTAAAGAGAATAGAAACTCAAAAAAAGTTGAACATTGGCTCAATGAAATTACTAAAGCAGCTAAATTAAGTTTACAAGTAAGTACTTCAAATAACGGTAATCAAAAAAATTTGTTAGATTTAGCTATTAAAGCTGCTAAAGAAAGAGCTACTTTAGGAGAAGTTTCTACCGCTTTAGAGGCGGCATTTGGAAGACATAAAGCAGTTCATAAAACCATCTCTGGAGTGTATAGTAAAGAAATAAAAGATAATAAGCTATTTAAGGAAGCAACTAATCTTATCGATAGGTTTGCAGAGCTTGAAGGGAGAAGACCACGAATCATGATTGCAAAATTGGGACAAGATGGTCATGATAGAGGAGCTAAAGTAGTGGCTACTGCATACGCAGATTTAGGATTTGATGTAGACATCGGTCCATTATTTCAAACTCCAAAAGAAGCCGTAAAACAAGCAATAGAAAATGATGTTCATATCCTTGGAATTTCTTCATTAGCCGGAGGTCACAAAACATTAGTCCCACAAGTAATTTCTGAATTAAAAAAATATGAAAGAGAGGATATTATGGTGATAGTTGGAGGTGTAATCCCTACTCAAGATTATCAATTTCTATTCGATTGTGGAGCCGTAGGTGTCTTTGGTCCTGGAACAAAAATTGCTCAAGCTGCCATAGATATGATTACTATTTTAATTGATTCTATAAAATAAAAAGGAGGCTTAAAAGCCTCCTTTTTGGATACTAATCATCTATTTGATTAGTCTGTTTCTTGATTTCATTCTTAAAATCTCCAGCATTTACTACGGTCCATTTATCGTAGGTTTTAAAATATTTTTTAATAGTTCTATTAATGTCCTCTACGGTTAATTTTTTCATTTTATCTTCCAATTCTTTTTGAAAGCTCATATCTCGCTCGAAGTACAAGTTATTGTTAATCAAACTAGAGATCTCATTGTCCTTGGCTCTAGATACGGTTTGACCTTGAATCCATCCATTGACAGCGTTCTTCAGTTCCTCTTCTGTAATTCCATCTTGAATAAACCTTTCGATCTCTTCTTTGAAACCTTTCTGAACTTTTGCTGCATTGATGGGAGCATAAATTGCATAGATGAACATAGAAGAGTTCCTGTCTTTTTTTTCTCCATCAACAGAAATACTGCCACCCGCTCCATAACTTACCCCATCTTTCTGACGTAATCTGTCTGCTATTCTTGAATTTAAGAAGCCACCACCAAAAACATTTCCAGCAACAATTAATGCGGCATAATCATCATCGTATTGGCTCAATTCAAATCCTAAAGATCCAATTGTGAAAGCATTTTTTTTGTCTGGAGTTACAATTTGCTCGTTGGTAACTTTAGAGGGCTTATACTTATCACTTATAGCAGTAAAAGGTAAATCTGATTTGAAATCCTTAAACTCCTGCTCAAAAAAATCTTTCAACTTATCTTCATCAATATTTCCAACAGCTACCAAAGTTGCATTGTTAGAAATTCCATAGAAGTCATCATAATATTTTTTTATGTCTTTTATATTTACATTTTGAATTGCTTGAATTTCTTCTTCTATAGACATGCTGTATAAAGGATGGCCCTTTTGATATCTCTGATTAATCTGCCCTATTTTTTTAGAAGCCAAGAAAGTTGGTTCTGTTTTACTTTGCTCTAGGTAAGCTAAAGCTTCCGTTTTTATCTTTTGAAGTTCCTCAGAATTGAAGGTAGGATTCTTTAACATATCAGACATTAATTTCAAAGTTTCTTCTAAGTTCTCTTCTATTGAGTTGATACTTACATAAGTTCTTCCATTAGCTCCTCTAAAATTAATAGATGATTTCAAAGCACTTAACTTATCTTGAATATCTTGTCTACTTAGGGTTTTTGTTCCTTTATTCAACATTCTTGCTGTATAACTAGCAGTCATTCCTTTATTCATTAAATCATTCACATTTCCATTTCTGAAATTAAATGACACAATTACTGTTTTGCCTCGGTTATTTTTTTTGATGAATCCATATTCAATTTCTGAAGATGTTAAGTTCCCCGAACTTAATCGTTTTTGAATATTGTCATATGAAACATCAAAAGATTCACCAGTTTCAAACCCTTTTTTCCCTTTATAGTCCTTTACCAAAGCATTAACATCCATTGTATGTGGAATTTCAACTCTGATAGGTTCTTCAGTTGGAATAAAGTTTCCAATAGTTCGGTTTGTCTTGATGAAATACTTTTTTAAAACCATATTAACCTTCTCTAAAGTCATTGCTTCAATACGATCTCTGTGAATAAACGATAACCTCCAATCTCCAGCACCAATAAATTCACTCATATAGGTTCCTAAATAGGCTGAGTTTCTATTTATCTGATCCATTTGCTTCATCAAATTTGCTTTAGCCCTTTTCAATTCAGCTTTCGAAATTGGGTTGTCAGCCAATCCATCAAAAATATCTAAAAAGATTTGCTCAGCCTCATTTAATGACTTATCGGAAGGGACATCTACATTAAAATACATAAAAGATGGTTCCTTAGTAAAAGGAGAAAAAGACCATAAACTAGAGGCTTTCTTTCCATCTACCAATGCTTTATATAATCTCCCAGAAGGCTGACTTGTTAATACATTTTCTACTACAGACAAGGCTGCGAAATCTTCATCAGATCCAGCTGGTGTGTGATATAATGCAGATAAAACTTGTAAATCCCCTACTCTGTTTAAAGTTACTTTCTTCTCACCATCTTGAGGAGGTTCAATAGTTGGAATGTCTCTTAATGGAAAATCTGGATTCTTAATTTCTGCAAACTTCTTTTCAATCAAGGCTAAGGTTTTATTCGTATCAAGCTTTCCTGTTACCATTAAAACAGCATTATCTGGACGGTAAAACTTTTTGTAAAAAGCTTTCAGATTTAGTATAGGTACACGTTCAATATCAGAACGATTTCCAATTGTTGATTTCCCATAATTATGCCATAAAAATGAGGCGCTAATTACTTTCTGCATTAATACCCCTGTTGGAGAATTTTCTCCAGATTCAAATTCATTTCTAACTACAGAAAATTCTGACTCTAAATCCTCTTTTGCTATATAAGAATTAACCATACGGTCTGCCTCTAGATCAAGAGCCCATTCTAAATTTTCGTCTGTAGCATTAAATGTTTCAAAATAATTGGTACGATCGTACCAAGTAGTTCCATTAGGTCTAGCACCATGCGAACTCAATTCTTTTGGAATGTCTGGGTGATTTGGAGTTCCTTTAAAAACTAAATGCTCAAGTAAATGTGCCATGCCTTTTTCTCCATATCCCTCATGCCTAGACCCTACTTTGTAGGTAATATTTACAGTGATGGTCTGTGAAGAGTTGTCTGGAAATAGTAGAACTTTTAATCCATTTTTTAGTTTGTATTCTGTAATTCCTTCTACAGAAGCTGTTTGAATTACTTGGGAATGCGCATACAATCCTACAAGTGTGAATAATAGTAAACAAGTGATTTTTTTCATAAAATAATTTTTGTGTTTAATTAAATTTCCAATTTGCGATAAATGTAATAGTTATTATTTATATTTATGTTAAAATTTAAGGTCTTAACATTCAATTCATTAAAAATGAAAAAACATCTATTTTTACTTTTGATACTTCTTGTATCTACGAATTCTTTTGCTCAAAAAGGAATGTCAAAAAATAAAAAGGCAATTGTCAATTCCATAGAAAACCACAAAAAAAATCTTATTGAAATTAGTGATAATATCTGGGAAGCTGCAGAACCTGCACTTTTAGAGTTTAAATCTTCAAGTTATTTATCAGATTATGCAGAAGCAAATGGATTTAAAGTAAAGAAAGGTGTTGCTGGAATTGAAACTGCATTTACCGCTGAATATGGTTCTGGTTCACCAATCATTGGGATTATGGGAGAATTTGATGCAAATCTAGGAATATCTCAAAAAAAACAACCTACTAAAGACCCTCTTAAAAAAGGAGCACCTGGCCACGGCTGTGGACATAATCTTTTTGGTACTGCTAGTTTGGGTGCAGCGATAGCTATTAAAGAAATGATCGAAGCTGGAGAAATATCAGGAACCGTACGATTTTATGGAACACCTGCTGAAGAGACCATATTTGGTAAAGTTTGGATGGTTCGAGAAGGGCTATTTGATGATCTTGATATCTGTATGGACTGGCACCCTGCAGATGAAATTGAGGCGAGTACACAAAGTAGTAAAGCATTAGTTGATTTTAGATTGAAATTTTTTGGTGATGCTGCTCATGCTTCAGGAGATCCATGGAATGGGAATAGTGCAGTTGATGCCATGGAATTATATACTACTGCTCTAAACTATTACAGAGAACATATTAGACCAACAGCCAGAATACATTATGATATTGAAAAAGCAGGAGATGTTGTTAATGTAGTTCCTGACTATGCACAAATATGGACTAGAATTCGAGAAAACGACAAAGAGAATGTGAACATTTTATATGAAAGAGCAAAAAAAATGGCAGAGGGAGCATCAATGATGGCCAATGTTGAATACGAATTAAGTCTGATTTCAGGTATCTATGAGATTATACCTAATAGATTTGGTGCTAAAATTATTCAGAATAATTTCGAAATATTGGGAGAACTAGAATATTCTAGTGATGAAATTGAATATGCAAATACAATCCTTAAAGAAACCGGAAAAGAACTCAAGGGAATTGATGGTAAACTTAAACCAATAAAGCCAACACTCCCGGCTCAAGGAGGTTCAACTGATGTGGGTGATGTAAGTCAAGTAGTCCCTGTTGTAAGACTAGGTGTAACCACTGCAGCCAAAGACGGACCATGGCATTCATGGGCAGTTGTTGCTTGTACTGGAATGTCTATTGGTCATAAAGGAATGATATATGCTTCTAAATCGCTTGCCATGACTATGCTTGATTTTTATAAAAACCCCAAGCTAATAGCAGGTGCTAAAAAAGAATTTTTAGAAAGAAAAGGAGATAAAGTTTATAAACCTCAAATACCGCCAGGCCCACCAAAACTTATTAATTAAGTTTTATGGCTTATTAATTTAAAAATACTGAATAGGTTCATTTCAAAAAAATGGTGTTAAACTTTAGTTAACACCATTTTTTTAGTTTTAAAAAAGAGGATAATGAATGAATTTTTCATTGTATAATTCATAAATTTGCAACTTATTTTAAGCCTTTTTAGGATGAAAAAAATATTCGATATTTTCTACTCTACCCGATTAACTGCAGTGCTTTTTATCGTGTACTCGGTAGCCATGGGAGTTGCTACTTTTATTGAAAATGATTATGGCACTCAAACAGCAAAGGCTCTTGTTTACAATGCCTGGTGGTTTGAAGCTATCATGGTGTTTTTTGTGATCAATTTTTTTGGAAATATTTTTCGATATCGATTGTTAAGAAAAGAAAAATGGCCTGTTTTGTTATTTCATGTCTCATTTCTGTTAATTTTAATTGGAGCAGGAATCACCAGATATGTGGGCTATGAAGGTCTAATGCTTATTAACGAAGGTCAGACTTCAGAAGAATTCTTATCTGAAACCACATATTTGAACGTAGTTGTTGACAATAACGAAGTACAAAAAACATTTCATAAATCTACATTATTCTCAGCTAAGGGAGATAACAACTGGAGCTTGGATGAAGAATTTAAAGATCAACTATTTTCTATAAAATTATCTAAATATATTCCATGGGCTGAAGAACAGTTTGTTGAAAATGAAACTGGAGATGAATATTTATTTATTGTAGAATCCAGTAGCGGATCTAGACATGAACATTATATCAAAAAAGGAGAATTACAAAATATACATGGAGTTCTAGTAGGGTTTGAAGCTCCAAATAACTCCGGCACCATCAATTTATTCAGAGAAGATGGGATTTTGAAAATTCAAACGCGCAATACAGGAACTTGGATGCGTATGGCCGATAGAGCTGAGGGAACTATAATTAAAGATAGTGTTCAGGAATTTCAGCTCAGGTCTTTATACAGAGTTGGTGACTTACCCTTTGTAATTCCAGAGCCTGTAAAAAAAGGTGCATTAAAAACAGTAAGAGGCGCAAAAAAAGATGATACAAAACTAGATGCATTATTATTAGACATAACTGTAGATGAAGAAACCAAACAAATTGAACTATATGGTGGTAAATATGCTCCTCAGAGGCCTACTGCATTTTCTTTGAATGGTTTGAATTTTAGAATAGATTACGGCCCTCAAATCCTAAAAACACCTTTTGAAATTAAACTAAATGATTTTCAATTAGAAAAATATCCAGGATCTGAGAGTGCTGCTGCTTTTGCCAGTGAAATTACAGTCATAGATCCTGATGAAACATTTGACTATAGAATTTACATGAACCACATATTAGATCACAAAGGCTATAAGTTTTTTCAAGCGAGTTATGATCTTTCAGGAGAAGTAGAACAAACACATTTGTCTGTGAACCATGATTTTTGGGGAACTCTAATTAGTTATATGGGATATTCTTTATTGTATATTGGAATGATTTCTATTCTATTTGCACCAGGAACAAGATTTGACAGCTTGAAAAAAACATTAAAAAAGATTAAAAAGAAAAAAGCAGCGCTACTACTTTTTATTGGACTTTTTATAAGTTTTACTGGAACAGCTCAAACTCAAAACGATCATCTAACTAAAATAACAGATCAACAAATTGATTCTGTTCTTTTAGGAAACTTAGTGGAATTAAAACACGCTGAAGAATTTAATACGCTAATTATTCAAGACTTTGGAGGACGAATGAAGCCTGCACACACTTTTGCCTCTGAACTCGTTCGTAAAGTGTTTCATAATGATGATTTTAATGGAATAGACCCCAGCCAAGTCTTTCTATCTATTATAGAGAACTCAAAACTTTGGTTTAATGTTCCTTTTATTTATTTAGAAAAAGGAAATACAGAAATTAGAGAAATCATAGGGGTTGATAAAGACGTCACTCATGCAGCGCTTGCCGATTTTTATGAGGGTACTGAATCAAAAATTAGTGAATATGTTGTAGAGGCACAGAAAAAAAATGTTCAAAATAAATTTGAAAAAGATGTCATTAAAATTGACAGAAGAATTTATTTATTTTCTCAAGCATTAAGTCTCAGTGTGTTACGAATCTATCCTAAATTAAATGACGAAAATAATAAATGGGTTTCCTACCCTGAGGGATCTAGAGCAAACTACACCGGAAAAGATTCTTTATTTGTTAGACAATCTTTACCAATTTACATTCGATTATTACAAGATGCTAAAAGAACTAATAATTACACAGAGGCCAATAAACTTATTGCTGGAATAAAGAAGTTTCAACAAAAATATGGTGAGGATGTATATCCTAATAAGAAAAAAATAGATTTAGAAATCACCTATAATAAATTGCAGATTTTTAAAAAATTGGCGAAATATTATGGGTTTACAAGTATTTTTCTAATCTTTTTTGTAATCCTACAAATATTTAATGACAAAAAATGGATAACAAAGGTTGTTAAATTCTTGATTGGTATAACAATTATCCTTTTTGGCTTACACATAATGGGGCTAATGAGCCGTTGGTATATTAGTGGTAATGCTCCATGGAGTAATGCCTATGAATCTATTATTTATGTGGCTTGGGCCACCATGTTATTTGGGTTAGCTTTTGGGAGAAAATCATCATTAACCATAGCAGCAACTACGTTCTTAACCGCTGTTATTTTAGGTTTTGCCCACCAAAACTGGTTAGATCCAGAAATTGCAAATCTTCAACCCGTATTAAACTCTTGGTGGTTGTTAGTTCATGTTTCCATTATTGTTGCAAGCTATGGCCCCTTTTCTTTGGGTATGATCTTAGGAATTGTAGCCTTATTCTTAACCATTTTCACTACAAAAAAGAATAAGAAAAAAATGGATTTGAATATTAAAGAGATTACTACCATAAACGAAATGGCTATAACTATCGGTTTAATTATGCTAACCATTGGTAATTTTCTAGGAGGCATGTGGGCCAATGAAAGTTGGGGACGCTATTGGGGATGGGACCCAAAAGAAACTTGGGCATTAGTATCTATCATGGTTTATGCATTTGTGTTACATATGAGACTAATCCCCGGATTAAGAAGTAGATATACATTCAATCTATGGTCAATCATTTCTTATGGTTCGATCATGATGACCTACTTTGGAGTGAATTTTTATTTATCAGGACTGCATTCCTATGCTAGTGGTGATCAAGTAATTACACCTAATTCTGTATTTTATTCTGTAGGTTTTGTTTTAATTCTAGGAACATTAGCTTGGTTTAAACATCGAAAATTTTATAAAAAATAAAAGAAAAGTGTACTTTAGTACCCACAAATAAAGAAGATATGTTTCATAAAAATATAAAATTAGCATTAGCCTTTTTAACCATAGTTTGGTCAGTTTTTGAATTTTGGCAAGGACATATTGGTAATGGAATCGCTATTTTACTCCTTACAGGAATGTTCATCTTATTGTATTTCAAAAATGAATTTATCCTATTATCATTTTTACAATTAAGAAAGCAAAATTTTCCAGCAGCACAAAAATGGTTAACCTATATAAAAAATCCAAGTGCAGCACTTACTCAAAAACAAGAAGGGTACTACAATTATTTACATGGTATTATGCTTTCGCAAACCAACATGACTCAAGCTGAAAAATTTCTTAGAAAAGCTATTCGTTTAGGTTTATCGATGGATCATGATTTGGCCATGGCAAAATTACAATTAGCAGGCATTGCAATGACTAAAAGAAGAAAACGTGAGGCAACTACTCTAATGGCCGAGGCAAAGAAACTTGATAAACATGGCATGTTAAAAGAGCAAATGCAAATGATGAAACAACAAATGAAAAAAATATAATTCTCACAAAAAAACTCCTGATTAATCAGGAGTTTTTTTTTCTAGTAAGTTTATTTACTTAATTCTAGTTAGGGTTAAATCTGGGTTATACTTTAAAATATAAATACCATGATTAGAAGAAGTATTGAATAAACTTTTACTGTACTCAAACTTACTCTCTAACCGATAGGATACCCCCTGTTTAAAAGTCTCCTTTAGTTTTTTCCCAGAGGCCAATCGCATTCCTATGTCAAATAGAATATCAAACCCCCTTGTGGCGTAATAAGAGGGATAAGCATAATTTTTCTCTAAATACTGGCTGTGAAATAATTGAATTTCAGGAGAATTTTCATCAATAAAAGTATCACTAGTAAATGTAAAGCCTAATTTGGCTAATTTATTATTGTCTATTTTGTCAAACTGAGAAGATTTAGAAATTCCAAAAACTTTTATCACAGTATCTTCTGGTAAAATTTGCATTTCAGGCTCATCACTTTCTTCTTCACTTTTTTCATCTTCCTCTTCATCTTCCTCTTCCTCAGGTTCTTCAACGGGAAGACTAATTAAACTATTAATTACATCAGACGAAATAACGCGTTTATCAGTAGCTAAAATCACCCAATTTCCAACATCAGGTTTTAGGGCATTAATCACATAATCTTTTCTAATATACCCTTCGTTTGGATATATGATTAAAGCTTCATTAATAGAGTCGTGCTGTACTAATCTAGATTTAATTAGATCACTATTTCTAATAGAGGTAGCTGAACTGTCACCAATAATTAAAATATTTTCATTTGTATAATTTACTAAAACATGATCTACAAGAGCTTTTTGATGAAGCTCTCTATCTGCAAAAGTTTTAATTATTTTTGAAGAAGAGAAACGTGTTTGATTCTTTGAATACACAGGAAACACAACAGGGACTCCGGTTCGGTTGGCAACCTTGGGAACCTCTTCAGAATATAAGGGTCCTATAATTGCATCTATAGTGTCAAAATCTGTAACCGCAAGTATTGAATCTAATTTAGTGTCTTTTCTTCCAGTATCATAAACAGATAGTTCTATAGCTACACCTAGACTTTTTAGAGAGTCTAAGGCTAATGAGGCACCTAGATAAATATCAGTTGTAATATTAACTAACCTGTTTGTTTTAAAAATATCTTTAGCGTCTATGGTATCATATTCAATAGCCCTAAAAGGAAGTAGCATCGCTAAGTTAACAACAGCATCTTCTTGAATAGTGTCTTTATATAACACAAGTAAATCTTCATCTTCAATGGGTTTTATTTTTAACAACATATCCAATTGAAGGCCAAGCGAATCTATTGAAGGATTCAATTGATTTAATTGCGCCTTAGAAACATTGTAAGCACGCGTTAAATTATAAAAAGTATCTCCTTTTTCAACTTTATGAAGAATAAAATCATTCTTCAATTCTTCCACTACAGGAACCTCATCTGAAACAAGTATTGAATTATTATTTTCAATAGAGTTTGAGGCCTCCTCAATTTGCTGATACTCATTATTGGGTATAATAATTAAGGTTTCAGGAACTGGTTTTCTTCCTATATCTGGGTTTAAACTCAATAAATCTTTAGTTTTAATTCCTAAACGTTTTGCAATACCTTTTAGGGTTTCACCTTTTTTAACAGTATAAGAAATGTATTTTTTTTGTTGACCACAAGAAGATGCAATCACTACAAATAATAAGATAATTAAGATTTTAAATTTTCTCATAAACTTACTCCCATTCAATTGTTGCTGGTGGTTTAGAACTGATGTCATAAACTACTCTGTTTACACCTTTTACTTTATTTATAATCTGATTTGATGTTTTTTGCAAAAACTCATAAGGTAAATTAACCCAATCAGCCGTCATCCCATCAGTACTTTCTACAGCTCTTAAAGCAACTACTTTTTCATAAGTTCTTTCATCTCCCATAACTCCAACAGAATTTACAGGTAATAATATGGCGCCAGCTTGCCATACTTTATCGTATAAACCACTTTCTTTTAATCCATTAATAAAAATAGCGTCTACCTCTTGAAGAATAGCTACTTTTTCTGGAGTAATGTCTCCTAAAATTCTAATCGCTAATCCTGGACCAGGAAAAGGGTGTCTACCCAACAGTTCAGGATCAATTCCCATAGAAGCACCTACTCTTCTTACCTCATCTTTAAAAATCATACGTAAAGGTTCCACAATTTTCAACTTCATAAAATCGGGTAAGCCTCCCACATTATGATGACTTTTAATTGTTGCTGATGGACCTCCATTTACAGATACTGATTCTATAACATCTGGATAAATGGTTCCTTGCGCTAACCATTTTACATTTTCTATTTTGTGAGCTTCATCATCAAAAACCTCAATAAATGCGTTTCCTATGGCTTTCCTTTTTTTCTCTGGATCAGATAGTCCTTTTAATGCTTTCAAAAAACGTGCCGATGCATCTACACCTTTTACGTTTAATCCCATACCTTCGTATTGATTGAGAACACTTTCAAACTCATTCTTACGTAACAATCCATTATTCACAAAAATACAATACAGGTTTTCACCAATTGCTTTGTGTAATAAAACTGCTGCTACAGAAGAATCTACACCTCCAGATAACCCTAAAACTACCTTATCATCACCTACTGTTTCCTTTATTTTAGCTACTGTTGTCTCTACAAATGAATTTGGAGTCCAAGTCTGAGCTACACCAGCAATTTTTACTAAAAAATTTTCTAGTAATTGTTTACCATCAGTTGAATGATACACCTCAGGGTGAAACTGAATTGCGAAAGTATCTTCACCATCTATTCTAAAAGCTGCATTCGCTACATCTGATGTACTGGCTAAATGAATTGCATTTGTTGGTAATTCTTTAATCGTATCTGAATGGCTCATCCAAACTTGACTTCCTTCAGAGATGTTAGAAAAAAAGATTTCATTCTCTTTAATAAAAGATAAATTCGCTCTTCCATATTCTCTAGTATTTGAAGGGGCTACTTGACCTCCAGAAAAATGGGCTAAATACTGTGCTCCGTAACAAACCGCTAGCATTGGTTTTTTTCCTCTAATTTCAGACAAGTCAGGGTGTGGAGCATCATCAGTTCTTACAGATGATGGGCTACCTGATAATATGACTGCTGAGAAATCACTTGCGTTTGGGGGTTGTTTATTGTAAGGATGAATTTCACAATAGATATTCAACTCTCTTACTCTTCTCGCAATTAATTGAGTGTATTGCGATCCAAAATCTAAAATAAGTACCTGGTGTTGTTGCATGTGCAAAAATAGTACTTCAATTTATAAATAAAAGCTTTGTGTTTATAAAATTTCAAAAATTAATATCGATACACTATCGCATTTATGTTCATCCCAGCTCCAACAGATGCCAAAATGATGAGATCTCCTTTTTCAATGGATTGATTTTCTAAATTCCCTTTAATTACTAAATCTAATAATGTTGGTACAGTAGCTACTGAACTATTTCCTAATTTATGAATACTCATTGGCATAACACCTTCTGGCACAGGTGTTTTGTACAATCTATAAAAACGCTTAATGATGGCTTCATCCATCTTTTCGTTAGCTTGATGAATAAATATTTTTTTAACCTCACCAATAGGAATTCCTGTTTTATCTAAAGCAGTTTTCATAGCGGCAGGAACATGATTAAGCGCGAATTCATAAATCTTTCGTCCATGCATTTTTATGTATCGAACATCTGGATCTTCCTGATTTTGAAAAGATTTTCCAAAAAACAAATGGTAGGCCTCATCAACAGTAAAGGTTTGGGATGCATGACTTAAAATTCCAGCGTCTTGTCCGTCATTTTTTTCAACGATACAAGCACCAGCTCCATCACTGTAAATCATGGAGTCTCTATCGTATTTGTCTACAACTCTAGATAAGGTTTCTGCTCCAATAACTAATATTTTTTTTGCAATCCCCGCTTTTATAAATGCTTGAGCCTGAATAACACCTTCCACCCATCCAGGACAACCAAATAAAATATCATAGGCAACACAATTTGGATTTTTAATTCCCAATCTATATTTTACTCTAGTTGCTAAACTTGGTAACAAGTCACTTTGTATGGCTGTAGCTTTAACATCTCCAAAATTATGAGCCAAAATGATATAATCTAATTCCTCAGGATTAATGGCTGCATCTTCAATCGCTTTTTGTGCTGCAAAAAAACCAAGATCAGATGTATTGTATTTAGATGGGGCATATCTTCTTTCTACAATTCCTGTAATGGCTTTAAATTTATCAATGATTAATTCGTTTTCACTTGGTATTTCTGTACCATCTGCATTTAAAAAACAATTTTCTAGAAACTGTTTATTCTCTTTAATAATTTCCGGAATGTAAGAACCAGTTCCTGTAATAGTAGAAGATATCATAAAGTATATATTGTTTCGGATACAAAGAAACTAATTATTAATTGCATATAACTTTTAATTGGTGGAGTTTTTACGATGTTCAAACATCACTACTCTATTTTATTATAAAATTACAGATATGAACTATCAAATGAAAAAGGCAATAAGGATGCAATAGAGTTTGTTTTCACAACGTTACCTATTTCGCCCATAAAAAAGATTTCCATAGCTTCTTTTTGATTAATCTCATACTCCAATAAGGTTTGTCTACAAGCTCCACAGGGCCCCACTGGTTTGTTTAATTTTTTATTAGAAGAAAATGCACTAATGGCTATTTTTTTCACTTTTTTATTTGGATATGAAGAACCTGCTTTCCAAATGGCCACACGTTCAGCACACATACCCGATGGATAGGCCGCATTTTCTTGATTATTTCCTGTAATGATAGAATTATCCTCCATAAGAAGTGCTGCACCCACACTAAATCCCGAGTACGGAGCATAGGCATTTTTTGCAGCTTGTATAGCGGCTTCCATTAAATTTTTATCAACAGTAGACAACTCATCAATATCTTGAAATATAAAAGCCGAAGTTCCTGTATTAATTTCCTTCATAAATGAAATGCTATATTAAGAATTGCTTAATCTTAATAATCATAATAGAGTTCTCCTAAATCAAAGGACAAAGAAAAACGAAGCGAATTTTCTAATGGATTATTTACATCAGAAGAATTAATTAAATACGATAAATCTACATTCAAAGCGTTGGTTTTAAATCCTGCTCCCATAGTAAAAAATTTCCTGTTCCCTTTGTTTTCGCTTTCATGAAAGTATCCTAAACGTAAGGCAAAGGCATCATTATAAAGATACTCTGCACCTAAAGCATAAGTAACTTCTTCTAACTCTTCACTAAACCCTCCTTCTGCATCACCAAATGAGCTAAAAATACCTGATATAAATCCTTTTTCTTGATCAGAACCATCTTCTTGTGGAGACGGAACTAACAATTTTGTAAATTCTGTGTTAATGCTTACAATGTTATAAGCATCTAATATGAAGTCAAATCCTCCACCAAATTTCAAATTTGTTGGTATAAAATCTTCTTCTCCAGGAACATAAGATACTTTTGGACCAACATTAGCGATATTAAAACCAATTCTATAGCGTCCATCAAAATTTCCGTAATTCTTCTCATAAGATTGGTAATACCCAGATACATCCACAGCAAATGAATTGATGGGTTGTAGTGTTGAGTTTGTTCCTGTAAAGGCTAGATTAGATCTAAAGTATCGACCACTAACCCCCATAGAAAACGTTTCACTTAATTTTAATGCGTAGGTTCCTGAAAGTGCAAATTCATTAGGGTTAATAGTACCTGTTGGATTTCCAACATTATCAGTTAAATCTACTTGACCTAAAGAAAAATATCTAAATTCAGTTCCCCATGCAGCGTTCTCATTAATTCTTTTAATGTATGAGGCACTACCTATAAAAATATCATCAGTTAAATTTCTTAACCATGGAGAATAATTGATTCCTATCATCACTTCTTGCCCACTAAATGCAATTTTAGAGGGATTGTGAAAAAGAGAACTCGCGTCAGCAGAAGTAGAAACTCCAACATCACCCATTGCCCCTGCTCTTGCGTCAGGTATAATTAATAAAAAAGGAGTTGCTGTTGTGATACCGCCACTTTGTGCTGAAACTCCAATATTACTTAAAATACAAATCATTAATACTATCCCTATTTTCCTCATGTCTTTGATTTACTTTTCTTATTAAAACGTAAATATCGTAATAAATTATAATATGACTAGTTTTTCATACTTTTCTGACGATATATTACTTGTTGTTGATGTTACTTTTAATTTATAAATATACACTCCTTTTCCTATTTTATTTCCAAAATCATCCAACCCATTCCAAGAGATGTTTCGCGATAAATTACCAGTGGTCTGAACCAACTGGTTAATCGTTTTCACTAATTTTCCTGAAACTGTAAAAATCTGAACCTGAACTTCAAGAGGTTCATTTGGTTTGTTATGATTGAACCAAAACTCGGTATAATTTACAAATGGATTTGGGTAATTTAAAACATTATCTAAGGTTATGCTATTATCACTAACAACCACAAAATTTAACATGGCTTCTGAAGAATTATTGTAGGTATCCCATGCCTTGAGTTTGAGGGTATGCGGCCCTACAGCCAAATCTCGAAGTCGATAGACTACCTTACCTCGAGTAAAATCATCTAATTCCGTTTGATAAAAATCATTCATAATGATCGGATTGGATTCATCCCCATCTAAAATTCCTACAATATCATGATCTACTGCAGTAATAGAGGTGTTAATTCCACTTAAATCAAATAATTTTGCAATTAAATTTGGCGATGCATTTGTATTCCCGCCATCTAAAAAAGACTCATCATTCATAAATAATTGAATTTCAGGACCAAGAGTATCTTCAGGAGCATTTTCATTAATACCCCCTACAATTACATCAGTATTGTACCCTGCTTTATCGAGTACTTCATTGGTAGCATAAAAACTTAACTTCCCTTCTCCATAAGCAATTTTGACATCTCTGGGTACAATAAACTCAAAGTTGAAATTTCCATTTTCTACGGTTGCTAAGCCTCTGAATAGTTTACTTTCTTGAGAATCAAAAACTTCTACATTCCCAGAATTATCATTATCTAATGTTGATTTATCAATTGGCTTATCAAATACGGTTGTAGATAAACTTCCATTAAAATCAGTTAATACAGCATTGAGATTATCAGTAACAACTCCCTCAAAACTAACTTTAGACAAGGCCTTAAGCGTATCTATTGATTGAGTAATATCTACACCATTCATTTTAGTGATTTTAATATTTGGTTTTGGAATTGCTAATTTTTTTACAGGATCACCAAAATAATAAATGAAAAACTTTTGAATTTGGGTGTAATTATTTTTTGTTTTCACCAAAGATTCTGCTATGGTTAAATCTTCATCATTAAATTCTAATAAAGTAGACATTAATCTTTTATTAAATGCTTGACCAACACTTATAAAAACTAGTCTAGTAGTTGAGATCATGGAAGCCGCTCCCCCTGTTGTATTCCAAAAAACATTTTCCCCAGCCGAGATTCTTATCGGGTTATCAAATCTTGAAAATTCACAAGTAATGGTTATAAAAAGTGGAAGTGTGTTTTCATTTTTAAACCCCTTAACTTGAGGAATATCTAAAAATCGTTCTGCTGCAAAGCCATCTTCACCACCATGACCAAAATAATCAAAAACTAGTGTGCCTGATTCTATGGCTCTAGTAATTGCCTCCTTAACATCTGGATAGCGTTCTCCTCCTGAAGAATTTTGTTGTACATAGGCATCTGCATAAATTTTATTGATATTAAAAATTGGTTTATTGGCTTTAATATCATCAGCAATAATCTCCACTCCTGGTTGAATTGTTTCATCAGATGGAGCATCAATATCATCGGCTACTAAGGTGATTGTATTTCTCCAATCTCCAAAGGAATCAACATTATAATCTCTTAAAATTTTATCAACTACATCTTTGGCTTGTTGCTGAGTTGAAACCGGAATTCTTCCCGTTGCAATTTCCATAGTATGTGCTCCAGACATTGTTCCCTCAGATTCTTCAAGCATCCCAAAAAAATCATCCGTGACATAAGAATACGCTAAATCATAACTTATAGTTGCCAAATACACTGGAACAATATTATTATTTCCAATAATTCTATCTTTATAATCATAGGATGCATCTCCGAAAAAACAAACATATTTCAATTGATCATCAGGTGTTGAATTTAATTCATACACATGTTTGATAAAATCTCTAATTCCTGTAATATCTCTACTACCGGAGGAAAATTCATTATAAATCTCATCTAAATTGACAACTTTTGCTGTTAATCCAGAGTTTTCTATGTGATAGTCTGCAATTCTCTGAGCTTGTTCTTCAAATTCATCAGTAGTAATAAGAAGGTAGTTGATATCTTGTATTGCATGTACATTTTGATTTTTAATTTTAGCGTTGGAAAGGATTTCTGGGGTATAATAATCATCTTGATGCAGTACAATATATTCTTGCAATACTCCAGAATTTGCTTTGAAAGTGAAAGTTCCTGAAGTTGATTCATTAATTATATTGGTTGCATTAATTGGATCAGTTACGTTCCAGATTTGAGATATATTTTGTGAATTTTGAACCTGATATTCAACTACACCATTTGTATTAGTGGCCTCAAAGCTTCGAAAAGAAAACTGGAAATCATCTACTATCAACTGTTTTTTTCCTGAAACTTCAATATAATCTAGATAAGCTCTAGCCGATGGATTGCCCCCGTTATTGTAATTTAAATTAAAATCAATAGTAGGCGTTGAGATTGAGCGATTAGCGCTCTGCGATCTATCAGATGCTCGATTACCAGAACCTGAACTTACACCTGCACTAAAATTGAGATTAAAAAGATCTTGAGAGTTTACCTTAACTTGCATTGAGGAAGTTAATTCAGATACAGCCACTGCTCTAACTTTTATATTTACAGGCTCAGTTATAACTATATTTGGGAATGGTATTTCAAGTGATAACTCATTATCTACAGTAAAATCTTCTCCAAGCCATTTTTTACCAACTGCAAAAAGATTAGTAATTTCTTTTTCATAAAAAACATAATCATTAAATGTAGTAATCTGAGTACTGGCAGAACCCACAACAGGAGAAGAACTTTGTATTCTCTTTCCATCATCTTCATTGATGGTCATAAAATAATAAGAGTTGTCTGAGTATATATTTTGTATATGATTAACCGTTCCTTGAGCAGGATTTACTTCCCAGCTATGGGGTCCTTTGGCATAAAACAGAATGTAATCATTAGCATCAAAAGAATTATCTTCTTCACCCGCAATAAAAATAGCATTCTCTTGCAAATCATCATACCTAAAATCTGCATTTAATTCGGGGAGTAATTGACCTCCATTACCATAAATATGGATTTTTTTAGGATTTAGGTTATTTGTTGAAATTCCTAGCTGTTGTAAAAAAGCTCTGTCTATTTTAAAAACCCCCGTAGTATCTACAGCAAACTTATACCAGTTTCCATCGGCCAATACTGAGTTTGTGACTTGACCGTGGCTTGCAACAGACAAAAGAACAAATAAAATAGGTGCTAAAATATGTTTTTTCAATGCAATCATTCTTCAAAGAACGCAAATAATTTGGATATATTTTGTGTTAAAAATTGTTAAATCATAATATAAGAAAAAGTGTTGCGTTATCTTTATATCGTGACAATTTACAACCATATAAATATACAAATATCTTGTATGAAAATAATTTTATTGTAAATTGCCAAAAAAAAATTAGAATCCTAATATTTGATATTATATATGAAGAACTATTCTAGAATAACCCTTCTTTTGCTCAGTACTATTTTACTATACAATTGTAATTCAACCAATAAAAGTAAATCTTCGTTAACGGGTTGGAATTTTAACGATCCTAAATTTGGGAGTTATATCAAAGGAACCTCATTTCAAGGTCAGAAAACACCTGATGGAATGGTTGGAATTGAAGGTGGTACTTTTGTTATGGGGCAAGTACAAGACGATGTAATGTTCGATTGGAATACTACACCTCAAAAAATGCACGTACGCTCATTTTATTTGGATGAAACAGAAGTAACGAACTCAGAATACTTATTATACCTTCAGGTAACTAAAGATGTATTTCCTCCAGAAGAAGAAAAATATAAAAATATTTACGCATCAGCACTGCCTGATACTCTTGTTTGGAGAAGTAGTTTAGGAAATACTGAACTTTTATCTGAAAGCTACCTTAGACATCCTGCATATTCTGATTATCCAGTAGTTGGAGTAAGTTGGTTGCAAGCTGTTCAATACTGCAAGTGGAGAACAAGTGCTGTAAATCTAAAAAATTTAATAGACAAAGGAGTA
>CAJQMN010000047.1 GCA_905479435.1 uncultured Flavobacteriaceae bacterium
CAAGATGAAGTATTAGAATTAATTGAAAAACTAAGAATCTATATAGAAAATGGAGAATAAACGAAGACAAATTCACGAAGAGTTAGAAGTAGTACAAGAGGGATTTGCTAATGGGGTGGCAGTTGGCTTCCCATTTAATGATAAACAAAAACTAAAAATGATAGGTGAAGCTGAAAAGGCCTATGGTAAATTTTTAGATGCACTTAAGTGTGATTGGAGAAATGATCCAAACTCAATGGAAACTCCAAGGCGTGTTGCTAAGGCATATGTAAATGATTTATGGTCTGGTCGATATACCGCGATGTCACCCATTACCTCATTTCCCTCGGATGGGTATGATGGAATTGTAATTGAGCGTAATATACCGCTTACTTCAATGTGTTCACATCATCACCAAACAATTGGAGGTGTAGTTCATATTGGTTATATAGCAGGAGAAGAAGGACAAGTTATTGGTTTATCTAAACTAAATAGAATAGTAGAACTATTTGGTAGAAGAGGAGCTATTCAAGAACAACTAACTTCAGCTATTCACAATGCTGTAGATAAGATTACAGAGGGAAATAAAGGTGTTATTGTTTCTATAGTTGGAACACATAATTGTGTTAGCTGTAGAGGAGTTAAGCATCAAGGGGCAGCAATGGTTACTACTAAAGCATCACTTGCTTTTAGAGATGATTCAAATAATGCTCGTAAAGAATTTTTTGATTCACTTAAAATAAATAATGGAGGACACAACATATGATAGCTAAAAGGAATAAAATACCCCTTGAGTGGGAGGAAATAGATAGATTAGTGGATATTTTATGTGAAAAAATTATTACACAAATTCCTTCAATAGATTCAGTAATGGGTTTACCAAGAGGAGGTTTAATACCTGCAGTTATGGTTTCACATCGTTTAGATTTACCTTTAGTTACTTTGCCTGAGCCACATACTTTAGTAGTAGATGATATTGCAGATAGTGGGGTAACATTAACTAATACACCTGGGATTTATACCGCTGTATTACACTATAAACCTCATACTTCAGTATTTAAACCTAATTTATATTCAGTAGAATATAAGGGTGATGATTTTCTTGTTTATCCTTGGGAACATGAAGATGCTGAACCTATTGCAGATTATTTAAAAAAATAGATATGTTTGATTTTGAAGAAAGACCTTGGGGATGTTTTGATATTTTATTACATACCCCTTACTGTAAAGTAAAAGAAATAACTATAGATCCAGGACAAAAATTATCTTACCAATATCATGATAGAAGGGAAGAAAATTGGACAGTAACATCAGGCAATTTAACTATTATACTAGATGATGAAAAATTATTTAGATCTCCTGGAGAATCTATTACTATTCCTTTAGGTACTAAACATAGGGCTTGGAATGAAACTGAAGAACCAGTTTCTTTTATAGAAGTTCAAACTGGCACTTATTTTGGAGAAGATGATATAGTAAGAATTGAAGATGATTACAGTAGGGCATAAAATGCTTGGAGAAGCAAAAAATTTAATGTATATTTATCCTACAATAAAAATTAAATAAATGAAGGTAGATAAATCAAAATTAGTTATAACAGAATCAGGAATATTCAACCCAGAATCTGAAAGAAAATTTAATAATCTTTCTAGAAGTATTATTAGTTATTTGGAATTTAAACTTGATATGAAAACTGATATGTTGGATGATGAAATGAATGGAGAAAAAGAAGATAGAGATGAAGATTGGATAGAATGTATAGAAATGGAAATTGATGATTTAAAAGAAATGTTAACAGGATTGTATAAAATAAAATTAGAAAGATTATGAATTATTGGCAAGTAGTAGCACAGTTTGAAAGAATAAATGAAAAAGGACGAGTGCAAAAAATCAAAGAATCATATTTGGTAGATGCTCAAACAGGAACAGAAGCAGAAGCTAAAACTTATAAGTTTCTAGAAACACAAGGAGAAACTGATTTTAAAATTATTAGATTATCTGAATCAAACATTATAAAAGTATTTTAAGATGGGTAAGCAACTAGAACTATTTCCTAAAGAAGAATTACCTGTATGGGTTAATAATCATGTTCCATTTGTTTCTGAAGTGGAAACATTTAATAAAGTAATGGGTAAAAAAAATAATTATACCCCAAACATCCCAGAAATAAGTGATTGGAGATTTGTATATAACTTTATTATTGAGGAACTTGAGGAATATAAAGAGGCCTGTGAAAAAGGAGATATAGTAGAGGTCCTTGATGCACTATGTGATATCGCTTATGTTTCTTTAGGAAATGGTACTATGTTGCATGGTCTTAAAGACAAAATATTAGATGCTTATGCTGAGGTACAAGCTAGTAATATGTCAAAAGCATGTAATACTGAAGAAGATGCTATTAATACAGTAGCACTTAGATCTAAAGAACAAAATAAAGAATGTCACTATGAAAAAGTAGGGAACAAATATATTGTGTATAGATCTTATGATAGAAAAGTAATGAAAAATATTAAATATTTTAGACCTGATTTATCACAATTTTTTACTAAGGAAGAGATTGAAAAATGTTTTCCAAATACTAATCCTAGTACTATTATTTAATACTTATTAGTATACAATAAATAATAATAAATGGAGTTGGATTCAAATGTGTACTCAGTAGTAGTCACTGCTATTACTGTATTAGGGGGCACTAGTGCTTGGAGATTTTATGAAAAAAGACAATCTCGTAAAGAAAAAGATCAAGATTTTTTTAAACATGATTATAAGGATAGGATATCTAAACTAGAATCTCTTTTAGCTCAATCCTCAGAGGAAAAAGATGAAATGAGATCTATGATTTTAAAACTAACTTCTCAAGTAGCAAGTCTAAAAGTACAAGTTGAGTTTCTTACTAAAGAAGAAAGAAAATAATACACAAAGGTTTTGGATATTCAATATATTGTGTGTATATTGATGGAAATAAAAGTTATATAAATGTACAAAAAAGCATACGTTGGTAAAAAATTACCCAACAATAGATACAAAATATTTTTGTGGGAAGAAGATAGTGAACTGCAAGCCATTGATTATGAAAATGTTGTTTATCAAGAATGTGATCCTGAGAATGCCTTTGCTGTAGGATTAAACGGAGAACCCCTTAAACCTATAAATGCTGGAAATTGGAAATTTTCTAAAAATCCTAATTATAGCAATCAAAACACCCCCAATCTTCATTTCCATGATATGCCTATTGAACAAAAGTTTTTAGTAGAGCGTTATGGTATTAATGATGTTCCTTCTACTGGCCACAGAGAGTTATTTTTTGATATTGAGTGTGAAATAGGGGGGGCTTTAACTGAGGAGTATATTCAAAGAGCACCTATGCCTATTACCTCTATTGCTTGGTGGGATAAAAAAGCAGATGAGTGGGCTATTATTATTTTAGATAGAAAGAATCAACTTAAAGATATTAAACTTGAAAATAAAAAAGTAATAGCTTGTAGTACAGAAAAGATTTTACTAAAAAAGTTTGTAGAGATTGTAAGAGATATTGATCCTGATATATTAATAGGTTATAATAGTGACTATTTTGATGTCCCTTACCTATATCATAGAATGTGTAATGTAATAGGAAAAGATTGGGCAGATCAGTTATCACCAGTAGGTCAAGTACAATCAAAAGCATACACTAAATATTTCTTTAGAAAAGATCAGTTTGTAAAAATAATAGGTGTTGAATCTTTAGATTATATGCGCTTACATAGAAAATATAGTTGGAAAGATGAACCTAGTTGGAAACTAGATGCTATAGGTGAAAAATATACTGGATTAAATAAAATAGAGTATGATGGTACTCTAGATGATTTATTTGAACAAGATATACATAAGTTTATTGAGTATAACTTTCGTGATGTTGAAATATTAAAGTTATTAGATGAGAAACTCCAATACATAGCTTTAACTAAAAACCTAGCACATAAAGGGAAACATAATTATGAGGAAGTTTATATGAATAGTATAACACAAGATGGTGCTATTTCAGCTTATTTATTATCTAAAAGTATTATACCCCCAGCTAAAACGTTTAAACAAGAAAAAAAAGAAGGATATGCTGGTGGTTATTTATTTTGTCCTAAAGCAGGTTTATACAAGTATATGTTTGATGAGGATTTAACTTCACTATATCCCTCTATTATAATGACTATTAACATAGGTAAAGAAACACTTGTAGCTAGGATTATAGATGAGGATGATAGAAACAATAGATTAGGATTAAATGATTTAAAAGAAATGGATCCTGATAAAAAACTATATATTGAAGATTATACATCTAATAAACGTAGTTATCAAAAAGCTAGCAAAATAGTTAATATTATTGAAACCAAAAAACTAGCAATATCAGCTAATGGTTCTATGTTTAGAACTGATAAGGAGTCAGTATTATCTACTATACTCCAAAAATGGTTTGAGGAAAGAGTTGTATATAAAAATCGTATGAAAGACGCTTATACAGCAGGCGATAAAGAAAAAGGTGAGTATAATCATTTAATGCAGTATACAATGAAGATTTTACTTAATAGTTTATATGGTGCTACAGCTTTACCTTCATTTAGGTATGGTATGAACTTATCCATTTTGAGTGAGGCTATCACTCTCAGTGGTCATAGAATAATCCAAGAGAGTGCTTTATGTGCTAATAGACATATGAACAAAGTTATTAGAGGAGAGATTGAATTAGGTTTAGATGAAAACATCGAATATGCAGAAGAGCCCAATGATCCTAAAATTGAAAGAAATATTAGTCCTAGACCTTATGGTATATAAATTAGAAATATGAAACATTTAGCAGATACTCCTTGGTGGATTTGTGATACAGAAGATACTAACTATTGTGCTTATATGGATACAGATTCTGTATACATTACAGCTGAACCCTTATTATTATACGAACACCCAGATTTTGAAGATAAGGATGATGAGGAAAAAGATGACATTTTATCAAAAGTAGCTCTTAGATATCAAGGCATTATTACTAAATATTATGATGTTTTAGCTAAGGATTGTTTTAATGTTTCTGAACATAGATTAGATATGAAAACAGAAGCAGTAATTAGGTCTGCTTACTTTAGGGCAACAAGAAGATATGCTCAATGGATTACTAAAAAAGAGGGTATTAAGGTAAATGAACTAGATATTAAAGGTCTAGAGTTTATGAAAGCTAATTTTCCCCCTATATTAGGAGA
>CAJQMN010000048.1 GCA_905479435.1 uncultured Flavobacteriaceae bacterium
AATACTGTTTGCACTATGTATAATAATTAATTATAATATTGATATTCCTGTAATAAGGAGGCATTTTACTACATTTGTCATCGCTTTTTAAAATATATAGAAAGCAAAAATGACAACTTGACATTTTTAAAATATGGAAGAAAAAAAATTTGATGTTAATTCATTTATCGGAATGATTCTTATCGGTGGAATTCTACTTTGGTGGATGAATTCTACACAACCAGAGATTACTCCAAATACAGAAACAACGACTGAACAAATAATTAATTCTGAGGCTACAGCATCTCAAAATAATGCAACTAGTTTGCCACCTGTTATAAATGACTCTCTTAAACAAGTTGAAATTCAAAATCAATTAGGTGCTTTTGCTTATAGTATAGTGAATAGTTCCGAAGGAACTACCACCTTAGAAAATGAGGTATTACTTCTTAAAATCAACAATAAAGGAGGACAAATAACTGAAGCACTTATTAAAGGGTTTCAAACCTATGACTCATTGCCTTTACACATGATTAAAGACAATAATGCGAGCTTTAATATAAATTTTGGAACCACAGACAATAGAATATTAAACACTAAAGATTTATTTTTTGAGCCAACATTTTCAAATAATGGTACATCTCAGGTGCTCTCAATGAAATTGAAGGTCTCAGACAATCAGTTTTTAGAATATAGATATGAAATGACCGATGATTATATGGTAAACTTTGCTGTAAGATCACAAGGTTTAAGTACTGTAATAAATTCATCTAATACTATTAATTTAGACTGGTCTCTCAAAGGATATCGTCATGAGAAAAGCCTACGAACTGAAAATACAATGTATTCTTATTATTACTACAAGACAGATAATGAAGTTGAGTACTTGGGCTTAGAAGATAACGAGGTTGTAAACAATATGGACTGGGTTTCCTATAAGCAACATTTTTTCTCCTCTATATTGCTGTCTGATAAAGCTTTCAATAACGCTGCTATTGCCTCTGTAGATTTAGTTAAAGACGAAACAATAGATACCGTATTTACAAAAAAATATACTTTAAAAACTCCTTTAGAGCTATCTAATGGAGAACTAAATTATAATATGAAGTGGTATTATGGTCCATCGGACTATACTAAATTATCACAATATGAAGGAACCGATTTAAATGAAACAGCCGATTTAGGTTGGGGTATTTTTGGAACAATTAATAGATGGATATTTATACCCATATTTGGAATGCTAGAAGGTTTTATGGGTAATTATGGTTTAATCATAATTTTAATGACGATTGTTGTCAGAATCATTATGTCTCCACTTGTATACAAATCGTATGTTTCAAGTGCAAAAATGAAAGTAATTCGCCCAGAATTAAATGCATTAAATGAAAAATATCCTGGTAAAGAAAATGCAATGAAGCGCCAACAAGAAACCATGGCAGTTCAAAGAAAAGCAGGAGTAAGTATGTTGTCTGGTTGTATTCCTGCTCTACTACAAATGCCTGTATTCTTTGCATTATTTAAATTCTTCCCAACAAATTTATCTCTTAGACAGAAAGGGTTTCTATGGGCTAATGATTTATCTTCCTATGATAGTGTATTCACATTACCTTTTGATATTCCTTGGTACGGAAACCATGTAAGTTTATTTACAATTTTAGCTTCTACAGCTATATTCTTTTATATGAAAATGAATCAAAGTCAACAAGCGAATATGCAAGCACCTGCTCAAGAGGGAATGCCTGATATGGGGAAAATGATGAAATATATGATCTACTTCTCACCTATTATGATGCTGTTTTTCTTTAATAGTTATGCTAGTGGTTTGAGTTTATATTACTTTGTTTCCAACTTGTTAACCATTACCATTATGTTAGTGATTAAAAACTTTGTAATTGATGAAGCTAAAATTCATGCTCAAATAGAAGAAAACAAGAAAAAGCCAGAAAAGGAAAAGAGTAAGTTTAGACAACGATTAGACAGTGCAATGAAACAAGCTCAAGAACAACAAGCAAAAAGAAAATAAACAGATTCCTACTACAAACAAAGAACCCGAAATTATATTTCGGGTTCTTTGTTTTTATTATAAGGCGTATAGATTTATAAGTTTCTAACTGTATTATATGTTTGGTCTAAAACTATGAAGACTTTAGCTTTCCATAATACAATATATATCCATAACAAAATAGAGTTAAAATAAAGGCAGTTTTGAATCCAAAATTATCAATCAGACCTCCAAATACAAAAGGAATAATAGCACCACCTACTATAGCCATACACAATATACCTGATGCTTGGGCTTTTAAATCTCCTAAACCTTCTAAGGTTAAGGTAAAAATTGTTGGAAACATAATAGAATTAAATAATCCAACAGCCAAAATAGACCACATAGATAGTAATCCTTGTGTAGTAATTGAAACAGCTATCATTACTATAGCTAACAACGCAAAAAGACTTAACACTCTACCTGCTGGTAATATTCTTGTTAAGTAAGCACCTACAAAACGCCCAATCATAGCACCTCCCCAATAGAAAATAATAAAAATCCCTAGTAAAGATTTAGGATCTGAGTTAGAAAAAGTTTTATTGAACGTACTAGCAATACTATTAGCGATTCTCATCATCGTTTCATTCTCAGCTACAACAACTGCTAAATTCATATCATTAAAATAGTTTACTAAAAAACTTCCAATAGCAACCTCTGCTCCTACGTATAAAAAAATACCAAGAGCTCCCATCAACATCAACTTATTTTTTAATAAGGATAAATACCCTCCTTTAGGACTCTCCTGCATTACTTTTGGCAATTTTATAAATGCAAAAACAACTGCCAGTACTCCAATAAATGAGGCTATGAGTAGAAATGGTGTTTGAACTGTTGCTGCTTCTGCTGCATAATAATCTACTTTCTCTATAGCAGATAATGCATTAATTTCTTCGGAGGTTTTTACAGAATCACTTAGTAAGAATAAAGCGCCTACAACAGGAGCTATGGTTGTTCCAAGAGAATTAAAAGCCTGTGATAAATTTAATCTACTTGAAGCACCATCTTCAGAGCCCAGAAGTGCTACGTATGGATTGGCAGCTACTTGAAGTATTGTAATACCACCAGCAAGGGTAAAGTAACCCACCAAAAATACGTTAAAGTTTCTGTATTCTGCTGCAGGATAAAAAAACAAACAGCCTATAGCCATAACTACTAATCCTAAGACAATTCCTTTTCTATAGCCTATTTTAGATAAAATTGCTCCAGCCGGAACAGAAACCACAAAAAAAGCTGTAAAAAACGCAAACTGAACCAACACTGTTTTGGCATATGACATTTCAAAAACATCTTTTAATCTTGGGACAAGACTGTCTACCAATACGGTAATAAAGCCCCAAAGAAAAAATAAAGTAGTTAAAAAGACAAGTGCACTTCTATAAGACTTGTTTGTTGACATAATTAGATTTGATTATAAAATAATGATTCATAGTTTTTATTTTCCCCTAGCTTATAAACATTATAATTAAAAAATTCGTGAATGCAATACGCTCCAGTTTCTCCTTTTTTATTCAAAGCAATGAATCCTACTTGAAAATCTTTATATCGATCTCCTGATTTCTTTACCACCCTTCTCACTGCCTCTTCACAAGCTTCTTGTGGTGTTTTCCCTTGACGCATGAGTTCAACGATTAAAAAACTACCTACTGTTTTTAGCACCTCTTCTCCCATACCTGTAGCGGTGGCACCTCCTACTTCATTATCTATAAATAAACCTGAACCAATAATAGGTGAATCTCCTACTCTACCAGCCATTTTATAGGAAAGACCACTTGTGGTACAAGCACCAGAAATATCTCCGTTATGATCAATAGCTAACATTCCTATAGTGTCATGATTTTCTATATTAATGACAGGTTTATAGTCTGAAGTTTCTTTCCATTTTTCCCAAGCCTTTTTTGAGGATTCAGTTAATAAATTCTCTTTTTTAAACCCTAGATCATAACCAAAATTTTCAGCACCTTTACCAGCCAATATCACATGGGGTGTTTCCTCCATAACTTTTCTGGCTAGAGAAATTACATGTGTAATGTTTTGCACACACATCACTGCTCCATAATTTCCATCTTTATCCATAATGCAAGCGTCTAGGGTCACATTACCGTCTCGATCTGGTGCTCCTCCTTTTCCAACAGAGGAATTTTTAACATCTGCCTCCTCTATCATACATCCCTGCTCTACAGCATCTAAAGAACTACCATTATTTTGAAGAACTTCCCACGCTTTAGCTGTTGCATTTGGCACATTCCACGTAGCGATTACTATGGGTTCTACACTAGTTGAATTGACAATACTACTAACGTTGTTTTTTTCTTTATCTGTATTGCATGCAACTACAGAAGCTGATGCAACTACCCCGAAAGTAGACAACGATGCTTTTTGAATGAAGTTTCTTCTTTTCATTTTTTACTATTTAATTTGAATTTCATCTACAAATATCCAGGCTTTTCCGTTAAAAGGAGCTCCTAAATGCCATTTTGGGACATCTCCATAATTTTTTGCCAAAACTTTTATATACCTAGCTTTTGTTGATTTAGAAAAATCCATGGTTTCAATTTTTATATCGTCTGTATTTGTAGGGGGTTTAAATTTCCAATCTTTATACTTTTTAAAATTCACCCCATCTGAAGAAGTGGCTATTTTCAAATCTTTAGGTAGAAATATCCAAGATCGCTGATCTCTTAAAAATGATAGTTTTACATTATTAATTTGCTTTACTTTCCCTAAATCAACAATAGCATGGACATCTGTATCAGAATACCCTTGCCAAGTTCCTGTTCTAAAATCTTCTGTTCCTAGAATACCATCAATTAGGGCATCATTACCTCCTGCATTGTATTGGTTTTCATATTCTGTATATAACTGAATTTTAAGGTTTGGGTCTTTTTTATAAAAATCAGTTGAAATTACAGCACTTTTTTTATTTCCCCTTTGAGCATAAACAGAGAGGTTAATAAATTCATCTACAGTAAAAGGCTCAGTATATTTTTTAAACCCTCCTTTATGACCTAATCTGAAAAATATATCAGCATCTATTTCAACACATGCTAATTCTACCAATGTACTCCCTTTAAAAACAATATCTCCTTTTTTGATAAAAGGTGCAGGAATTATTTTATGATCTTTAATTTCTGTTGAAGGAATAAAATCATCACTTGTTCCCCAATTTGTAGGACGATCTGTCATTTCAAAAACTAAATCCCCACCATGAACTATATCAGTGTGTTTGATATAAGAATATGGATAGGCCTTGTTATTGAGCCTCACATTTTTGATGTATTTATTTTTTAAAGAGTTGTTTTTAGCTTTTACTGTAAATGACTTTCCATCTTCTAAATGAATGGTTGCTTTATCAAACAAAGGACTTCCAATAATATATTGATTAGATCCAGGAGTGACAGGATAAAAACCTAAGGAAGAAAAAATATACCAAGCACTCATTTGACCACAATCTTCATTTCCAGAAATTCCATCGGGTGAGTTGGTATATAATTCTGTTAAGATCTGACGTGTTTTTTCTTGGGTTTTATAGGGTTTGTTTACAAAATTATATAAGTAGGCCATATGATGGCTAGGTTCGTTACCATGAGCGTATTGTCCTATTAACCCCGTAATGTCTGCCTGCTCTCTACCAGAAGTTTTATCATTTGCAGTAAATAGATTATCTAATTGTTTTTCTAATTGATCTTTTCCTCCTAATAAATTCATAAAACCAGTGATATC
>CAJQMN010000049.1 GCA_905479435.1 uncultured Flavobacteriaceae bacterium
TTCAATAACTACAGTTCACTTTTTGAATTGATGGAAAAATTAGTAACCCCGCCAGATCTTCTCATCTATTTAAGGGCAGACATATCTACATTAGTGGGTCAGATTCATAAAAGAGGAAGAGAATATGAAAATTCAATCAGTATTGATTATTTAAGTAGATTAAATGAACGCTATGAAGCATGGATTACCACTTATCAAAAAGGCAAACTATTAATTATTGATGTTGATAATCTTGATTTTGTTGAAAAACAAGAAGATTTAGGATACATTATAGATAGAATTGATTCTCAGATTAACGGATTATTTTAATTTTTATAAAATAATTTGTAACATTTTTATTACCCATTGCGTATAATAAGTATAGCACCGTAGAATATAATATAATCCCAGAAAAGAGATGAGACAACTTAAGATTACAAAGCAAGTAACCAACAGAGAGACGGCTTCACTTGATAAATATCTACAAGAAATAGGAAAAGTAGATTTAATTACTGCTGATGAAGAGGTTGAATTAGCGCAACGTATTAAAGCTGGAGATCAAATTGCACTAGAGAAATTAACAAAAGCGAATTTACGATTTGTAGTTTCTGTTGCAAAACAATATCAAAATCAAGGATTAACTTTACCTGATTTAATTAATGAAGGTAATTTAGGACTTATTAAGGCGGCAAAGCGTTTTGATGAAACTAGAGGTTTTAAATTCATCTCTTATGCTGTTTGGTGGATTCGTCAGTCTATATTACAAGCTTTAGCAGAACAATCTCGTATCGTTCGTTTACCTCTAAACAAAATTGGATCTATAAATAAGATTAATAAAATGTTTGCTTTCTTAGAACAAGAAAATGAACGCCCTCCTAGTGCTGAAGAGATTGCCAAGAAGTTAGATATGACAGTTAATGACGTAAAAGAATCCATGAAGAATTCTGGACGTCATGTTTCTATGGATGCACCCTTAATAGAAGGAGAAGACTCTAATTTATATGATGTTTTAAATTCTGGAGAATCACCAAACCCAGATAGAAAGTTATTACATGAATCTTTACGTATAGAAATCAATAGAGCATTAGAAACGCTAACGCCTCGAGAGGCAGACGTAGTAAAGTTATATTTTGGATTGGGAGAACACCAACCCATGACCTTAGAAGAAATTGGTGAAACATTTGATTTAACTCGTGAACGTGTTCGTCAAATCAAAGAAAAAGCTATACGAAGATTAAAGCATACCTCAAGAAGTAAAATTTTAATGACTTACCTAGGGTAAAAAACATTGTCAATAAAACATTAAAAACTCCTGAAATTTCTTCAGGAGTTTTCTTTTTAATATGCCTATTTTTACTTTATAAAAATAAAATATCCTATATCATGAGTAAACTAATAGCACCTTCAATATTAGCAGCAGACTTCGCAAATCTTCAAAGAGATATAGAAATGGTGAATGCGAGTGAAGCAGATTGGTTTCACATCGATATTATGGATGGTGTATTTGTTCCTAATATTTCATTTGGCATGCCTGTATTAAAAGCGATAACCAAACATGCTACAAAAACAATTGATGTGCATTTGATGATTGTAAACCCTGACCAATACATTCAAACTTTTGCTGATCTAGGAGCTACAATATTAACCGTACATTACGAAGCTTGCACACACTTACATAGAACTGTTCAAGCTATTAAAGCTTCTGGAATGAAGGCTGGGGTAGCTTTAAATCCACACACACCTGTTGCAGTTTTAGAGGATATTATTGCAGATTTAGATTTAGTATGTATTATGAGTGTAAACCCTGGTTTTGGAGGACAATCATTTATAGAAAACACCTACAAAAAAGTGTCTCAATTAAGACATTTAATTGAATTTTCTGAATCTAATTGCCAGATAGAAATAGATGGAGGAGTTACCAACAAAAACGCCAATGAACTTGTAGAAGCTGGTGCTGATGTTTTGGTAGCAGGTAGTTATGTTTTTAAAAGTGAGAACCCTACCGAAACAATTGCTAATCTTAAAAATCAAATTGCATAAGCTTGTACTCAGTTGTTGATATAGAGACCACTGGAAATGGGTACAAAGGTCAGAAAATCACAGAAATTTCAATCTTCATTTTTGATGGTAAAAAAATAATTGATGAGTTTACTTCCTTGGTAAATCCGGAACAAAAAATTCCATATTTTATTACTAACCTTACGGGCATTACAGAAGCCATGGTAAGAACTGCTCCTAAATTTTATGAGATTGCAAAAAAAGTAGCAGAAATCACTAAAGACACTGTTTTTGTAGCCCATAATGTAAACTTCGATTATAATATTATTAGAGATGAATTTAAGAGTTTAGGATTCGACTTTAAACGAAAAAAATTATGTACGGTAAGACTTTCACGTAAAATAATTCCTGGATTGGCATCCTATAGTTTAGGAAATATCTGTTCTGCTGAAGGTATAGAAATTGCAGCAAGACACAGAGCAAAAGGAGATGCTGAGGCTACAGTAGAATTATTTAGAAGACTAATTAAAAGAGATCAAAAATTTACGATCAATAGCTTCTTAAATGCCAAGTCTAGAGAAGCTACACTCCCACCCTTATTGGATAAACAAGTAGTAGATCGTTTACCTGAGAGACACGGGGTTTATTACTTTAAAAATGCACAAAAAGAAGTTATTTATGTTGGAAAAGCCAATAATATAAAACAAAGAGTTATCAGTCATTTTTATGATAAGAAGAAAAAAGAAAG
>CAJQMN010000050.1 GCA_905479435.1 uncultured Flavobacteriaceae bacterium
AATATGGCGTAAACAGAAATACTCTAGAAATTCAATTAGAATTCGCAAACTATTTAACTTTCAAAAAAAACAATCCTGTTGAGGCTATAAAAGTACTAGAGAAGGCCATAACCCTTTCTTCTTCAAAATTTAAAACTGCTAAAATTAAATTAAAACTGGGAGAAGTATTAGTGTTTACAGGAAGGTTTAATAAAGCACTCCTCTATTTTTCTCAGGTACAAACACAATTAAAAAACCACCCACTAGCTCAAGAAGCACGATTTAAAGTAGCACAAACATCCTATTTTAAGGGTGACTTTAAATGGGCAAAATCTCAGTTGAAAATTCTTAAAGGATCCACAACACAGCTTATTGCTAATGATGCTGTTGATTTATTTTTAATTATTTCAGATAATGAACCTAAAGATTCTATTCCTTCTGGGTTAATCGATTTTGCAAAAGCTGACTTATTAGCCTATCAAAATAAAAATATTGAAGCAATATCAACATACAACAAAATCTTAGAAAAGTATCAGGGACAAACTATTGAAGATGAAGCTATGTTTAATCAAGCTTCCATTTATCTCAAAGAAAAACAATACACCAAGGCTATTGGTAATCTTTTAAAAATAATTTCTATTAATGTTGATGGAATATTAGTAGATGATTCTTATTATTTATTGGCAGAAATCTATAAAAATAATATAAAAGACCCTCAAAAAGCATCAGAATACTATCAAAAAATTATCTTTGAGAAACCTTCTAGTATTTACTTAGTTAATGCCAGAAAAAAATACCGAGAACTAAGAGGAGATGTGATTAATTAAATCAGCTTCTTAATTTTTTACCATTTTAAAAAACCTATGTACATATATAATGTTACAGTGAATATAGACGAAAGCGTTCATAAAGAATGGCTTTCTTGGATTCAAGTCCATATACAAAACGTATTAGCTACTGGAAGTTTTATTGCCGCAAAATTAACTCAAGTTTTAGTAGAAGAAGAAATGGGTGGGCTTACTTACTCTATCCAATATACAGCAAATACTAAGGAGAATTTAAATGATTACTATACTCTTTATGCCCCAAAATTAAGAAGTGAAAGTATAAAAAGATTTGCAGATAAAATGATCTCGTTTAGAACAGAATTAAAGGTTGTCAAAGAATTTTATCCAACTAGCTCACATAATTAAACATGAAATTAAAAACACCTTCTTCTAGGCGTTTCGTTATTTATACGGGAGTCGTACTTCTTATCTCTGGAGGATTTACGGGGTATTTATACTGGGGTATAGAGCCACAAGAATCATTTGGAGGTTTCCTTTGTGGAACAGGGCTTAGTCTATTGTTGTTTTATATTATTAGTAAAAAAATAAATGACAGTTAAAGCAAAAAAACATCTAGGGCAACACTTTTTAAATGATGAGGACACTGCAAAAAATATTGCAAATTCTTTGTCGGGGGTTGGATATGACACTGTTCTAGAAATTGGTCCAGGAATGGGTGTTTTAACAAAGTATTTATTAGAAAGTGAGGCACAAATTAATGTTATAGAAATTGACAGGGATTCGGTTGCATACTTAAATAATGATTTTAAAAATGAGCATGTAAAACTAGATACGTCTAATACTAAATTTAAAATTATTGAAGGAGACTTTTTAAAACAAGATTTCCCAACTTTTTTTAATAAAAAGCAAGTTGCTGTTATCGGGAATTACCCCTATAATATTTCTTCTCAAATTATATTTAAAGCCATTGAAAATCGAGAATACATTCCCGAACTATCTGGTATGTTTCAAAAAGAAGTTGCTAAAAGAATTGCAGAAAAGGAGGGAAGCAAGGTATATGGAATTATATCTGTACTGACACAAGCATTTTTTGATGTAGAATACTTATTTACTGTACCTCCAAGTGTTTTTAATCCTCCTCCAAAAGTAGATTCTGGTGTTATACGGCTTATTAGAAAAAAAGATTTTTCTCTATCGGTAGATGAAAAATTGTTTTTTAGAGTCGTAAAAACAGCGTTTAATCAACGTCGTAAAATGCTGAGAAGTAGTTTAAAATCTTTTAAACTTTCGGATACCTTAAAAGAAGATGCTATATTTGCGATGCGGCCAGAACAATTGTCTGTAAGCGAGTTTATTAAACTCACGCATAAAATAGCAACTGATGTCATTTGAAATCACAAACGAACTTTTAGCAAACATTACTTCTTACATAGAAGCATCTAATGACAAGCGAATTGTCGCTTTGTTTGAGGAAATGCATTACGCTGATGTTGCCGAAATTTTAGACGAGCTTGCTTTTGATGATGTTATCTACATTATAAAACTTATTGATAGCGAAAAAACTTCTGCAGTTCTTATGGAACTTGATGAGGATATTCGTGAAAAGATTCTTCAAAAGCTCTCTGCTAAAGAAATTGCCGAAGAAGTTGAAGAGCTTGATTCTGATGATGCGGCGGATATTATTGGAGAACTATCAGAGGAAAGACAAGAGGCGGTAATGTCTCAAATTGAAGATGAGGAGCATGTAAAAGAAATTGAGGAACTACTTACCTATGACGAGGATTCTGCCGGTGGGTTAATGGCAAAAGAATTGGTAAAGGTTAATGAAAACTGGAGCGTTCTTAAATGTGTGAGAGAAATGCGTTCACAAGCAGGGGAGGTAACAAGAGTTCATTCTATATATGTAGTCGATGATGATAAAAAATTAAAAGGACGATTATCTTTAAAAGACTTGCTAATAACTTCAACAAAGACAGCTATTTCAGAAGTTTATATCCCTAAAGTTGATTTTGTAAATGTTCATGACAACCTAGACGAAGTCTCTAATAAAATGCGAAAATATGATTTAGAGGCAATACCTGTTGTAGATAACGATGGTGTTTTATTGGGAAGAATTACAATTGATGATATCGTAGACATTATTAAAGAAGAGGCGGACAAAGATTATCAATTAGCCGCTGGTTTAACACAAGATGTTGAAGCCGATGATAGTATTTTGCAATTAACCAAAGCGCGATTGCCTTGGTTATTTTTAGGGCTTTTAGGAGGGGTAGGAGCCTTTTTAATTATGCAAATGTTTGAAAATACTTTTGAAGAAAATGCAGTTTTATTCTTTTTTACACCTTTAATTGCTGCAATGGCTGGAAATGTAGGTGTACAATCCTCAGCAATTATTGTTCAAGGATTAGCAAATGATGATGTAAAAGGAAGTATTAATAGTCGATTAATAAAAGAAATGTTATTGGCAGCTCTTAATGGGCTTGTATTGGCCATATTTTTATTTGGTTTTGTTTGGTTGTGCGAAGGTAAAGTAAATACTGCTTTAGCCATTTCAGTTTCTCTTGTGGCAGTTATTATTGTTGCTGGATTAATAGGAACTTTTGTGCCATTATTTCTAGACAAAAGAGGAATAGACCCTGCAATTGCAACCGGCCCGTTTATTACAACCAGTAATGATATTTTTGGGATTTTAATTTATTTTATGATTGCAAAAATTATTCTAGGAATATAAAAGTTACTGTATTTTTTGAAATAAATCCCATAGAACCACTCCACAACTCACAGAAATATTTAAAGAATGTTTAGTTCCCTTCTGAGGAATTTCAACACAATAATCTGCAGCAGAAACAACTTCCTGTTGCACTCCTTTTACCTCGTTTCCAAACACAACGGCAATTTTATTCTTTGTACATGGAGTAAACTGATCTAACATTACACTGTTTTCTACTTGTTCTATAGCAGCTACTTCAATTCCTTTAGCTTTTAACTCTTTTACAAGAGTTAAAGTATCCTCTTTATATTCCCAATCAACAGATTCAGTTGCTCCTAGAGCTGTTTTATGAATGTCTCTGTGGGGAGGTTTCGCGGTTATTCCACATAGGTAAATTTTCTCAACCAAAAATGCATCGCTTGTTCTAAAAACAGAACCAATATTATTTAAACTTCTAATATTATCAAGGACTACAATAATGGGTGTTTTGGCCGTCTTTTTAAACGTAGAAACGGAGATACGTCCTAGTTCGTTATTTCTTAGTTTTCTCATAAAAAGTTCTATCTTTAAACGCTTATTGCAAACAACAGTAAAACTAACTGAAAAATTCTAAAATTTGGCAAAATCTACCACCAAAAAGGTAACGCCTTTAATGAAACAATACAATTCTATCAAAGGAAAGTATCCAGATGCAATGTTGCTTTTTCGTGTTGGTGACTTTTATGAAACTTTTGGTGACGATGCTGTAAAGGCAGCTGGTGTTTTAGGAATTATTCTCACTAAAAGAGGGGCTGGTAGTGAAACTGAAACTGCATTAGCGGGGTTTCCACATCACTCTTTGAACACCTATTTACCAAAATTGGTAAAAGCTGGAATGCGTGTAGCTATATGTGATCAATTGGAGAATCCAAAAATGACAAAAACCATCGTAAAACGCGGTGTTACAGAATTAATAACCCCTGGGGTTTCATTAAATGACGAAGTATTACAAGTAAAATCTAATAATTTTTTAGCGGCTGTTCATTTTGGAAAACGACTACTAGGAGTTTCTTTTTTAGATGTTTCTACGGGTGAATATTTGTTAGCTCAAGGAAACGAGGAGTATATCGATAAGCTGCTTCAGAATTTTAACCCGTCTGAGGTATTGGTTCAAAAACAATACAAACAAAAATTTAAAGAGCTCTTTGAAGATCGTTTTTATACATTTTACTTAGAAGATTGGGTGTTTCAAAAAGATTATGGGTTCGAAACTTTGAATACTCATTTTAATGTCAACTCTTTAAAAGGGTTTGGCGTTCAAGAATTGCCTGAAGGAATTATTGCCGCTGGGGCAGTTTTATATTATTTGTCAGAAACTCAACACAACAAGTTAAAACACATTCAAAATATTAGTAGAATTGCTGAAGATAATTATGTTTGGATGGATCGTTTTACGATTCGAAATTTAGAACTGTATCATCCAAATTCTTTAAACGCTGTTACTTTACTTAATGTTATTGATAAAACAATATCTCCAATGGGAGGGAGGTTGTTAAAGCGTTGGTTAGCGCTACCATTAAAGCAAGTAGAAAAAATTCAATACCGGCAGGAATTGGTAAAATACTGCATAGAAAATGACGATTTTCTGGAGACAATTCAATATCAATTACAACAAATTAGTGATATAGAGCGCTTAATTTCAAAAGTGGCAACTGGTAAAGTTTCTCCACGAGAAACAGTTTTATTAAAAGATTCTTTAAACGCTGTTTTACCAATAAAAGAAAAGGCTTTAGCTAGTGAAAATAAATCCATTAAAAACCTTGGTGATCAATTTTTAGATTGTTCTAATATAATTTCAAAAATAAATACGTTTTTATTCGACAATGCCCCGGTAAACATAAATAAAGGGGGGGCTATTGCTAATGGGGTCTCTCAGGAATTAGACGATTTACGAGCAATTTCTAGTTCGGGAAAGGAGTATCTAGATCATATGCTGGCTAGAGAAACTGAGAGGACAGCAATTCCAAGTTTAAAAATTGCTTTTAATAATGTTTTTGGGTATTATATTGAGGTTAGAAATACACATAAGGATAAAGTTCCTGACGAATGGGTTCGAAAACAAACCCTAGTTAATGCAGAAAGATACATTACTGAAGAGCTCAAAGAATATGAAACAAAAATTCTGGGCGCAGAAGAAAAGATTAAAGAATTAGAGCAACAGCTTTTTGCAGATTTGGTTCACTATATTATACAATTTGTTCAGCCCATTCAACAAAATGCAAAAACAATTGCTCAAATAGATTGTTTGTTGTCTTTTGCAGTTTTAGCGGTTTCAAATAATTATGTTTGTCCAATAGTTGATGAAAGTACCGATATAGAAATTAAAAATGGTCGTCATCCTGTCATAGAAAAACAACTCCCAATTGGTGAAGAATATATTGCAAACGATGTTGTATTAAACAGGAATCAGCAACAAATTATTATGATTACTGGACCAAATATGTCTGGTAAATCTGCTATTCTTAGACAAACAGCATTAATTGTTCTATTAGCTCAAATGGGAAGTTATGTTCCTGCTCAGAACGCAAAAATTGGAGTAGTTGATAAAATCTTTACGAGAGTAGGTGCAAGTGATAATATTTCTATGGGAGAATCTACTTTTATGGTAGAAATGAATGAAACTGCCTCTATTCTTAATAACATTTCTGAAAGAAGTTTAGTTTTATTAGATGAAATTGGGCGAGGAACTTCAACCTATGATGGAATTTCAATAGCTTGGGCAATTGCAGAGTATTTACACGAACACCCTTCTAAAGCAAAAACCCTTTTTGCAACACATTATCATGAGCTGAATGAAATGACAACTACTTTTGAGCGCATTAAAAACTATAATGTTTCTGTTAAAGAATTAAAAGACACTATTATTTTCTTAAGAAAGCTTGTTGCTGGTGGAAGTAATCACAGTTTTGGTATTCATGTTGCTAAATTGGCTGGAATGCCAAATCAAGTAATTCACAGAGCCTCTAAAATACTTAAGCAATTAGAAAAGAAACAAACAAGTGAAGCGGTAAAAGACACCTTAAAAAATGTTCAGCATGATGACATGCAGCTAAGTTTCTTTCAATTAGATGATCCTTTACTCGAAGACTTAAGAGAAGAAATATTAACAACCAATTTAGACGCCCTAACCCCCATTGAAGCCCTCATGAAATTGAATGAAATAAAGCGCATGTTAACAAAAAAATAAACGCAACAGCTGATCTACAATTATTCTGTTCTTTTATGTTCAATCTTTATTATATTTGTGGTCTTATGTTAGGAAGTTTTCTATTTATTGGTGGTCCGGAAATTTTTATTATCGTTCTTATTGTGGTTATGGTGTTTGGCGCCGATAAAATTCCTGAAATAGCAAGAGGTCTAGGCAAAGGGATGCGTCAAGTAAAAGACGCCACAAATGATATTAAAAAGGAAATAAATGATAGTGCAAAAGAGCAAGGAATAGATACAGACTTAGCTAAGGGAATCAAAAAAGAAATTAGCAATGCAAAAGAAAGCCTTGATGAAATGACGGGTCCAATTAAACGTAATTTTAAATAATCTCTTTTCGTAAAAAACCTCTTGACTATCTAGCGGATTGCTTTTTAATTTTAAAGTGAATGGTTAGCTATTGTTTTTTAACACACCCTGCTAATGGTAAGCCCGTCTCTTATCGGCAATAAAACGGTTTCAACCCTACTATCAGTATTTAACAATGTGTTGTATTCTAGAAGGGCTTTAGTATCTTGATCTTTGGGGTCTAATTTCTCCACAACTTTTCCACTCCATAAAACATTATCAGATAAAATAACCCCTCCCTTATTCATTTTATCAATAATTAAATGAAAATAATTGCTATAATTAGATTTATCAGCATCAATAAAAACGAAATCAAATTTTTTATTTAAAGTAGGGATAATTTCTAATGCAGGACCTACATGTTGATAAATTTTACTTCGATATCCAGATTTTTCAAAATACTTATTTTGTAAATCCACTAACTCTTCATTTTTATCTATAGTGTCAATACTTCCATCATCGGATAAGCCTTCTGCAATACAAATTGCTGAATATCCTGTATAGGTGCCAATTTCTAGACTATTTTTTGGTTGTACTAGCTTAGAAATCATTGAAAGAACACGGCCTTGAAAGGCACCACTTAACATTCTTGGATTGATTATTTTTTGCCAGGTCTCTTTAGTTAACTCTTGTAATATTAACGGCTCTATTTGTGAATGATTAACTGAATAATCATCTATTTTTTCCGGTAAAAAATTCATGTTGTATTAAGCGTTTTTTCTAGAAGTCAAATATACATTATTTTTATACCTCTCTATTAATTAGAGCCCTTAACGGTTAATTGATTGGCTAGAAACAACCCTTGTTTTATAAAATGAAATATATGATTCTCTTATGCCTAAATTAAACTAGATTTATATCTGATGATATTTAGTACTTTTACAAAACCTAATTAATACCATTATGTCTGTAGCTAAAAAACAATATAAGAGAATAACTACCAAATCTCTGGTAGAGATGAAAGCAAACGGAGAAAAAATTTCTATGTTAACAGCATATGATTATACCATGGCAAAAATTGTTGATGGTGCTGGAATAGATGTAATTCTAGTTGGAGACTCAGCGTCAAATGTAATGGCTGGTCACGAAACAACCTTGCCTATTACTTTGAATGAGATGATTTATCATGCTAGTTCGGTAGTAAGAGCTGTTGAGCGTTCTTTAGTTGTTGTAGATTTACCTTTTGGTAGCTATCAATCTGACCCTAAGGAAGCACTTCGTTCTGCAATTAGAATTATGAAAGAAAGTGGAGGGCACTCGATAAAAGTTGAAGGGGGAAAGGAAATTAAAGAATCGATTAAACGAATTCTTAATGCAGGTATTCCTGTTATGGGTCATTTAGGTTTAACGCCACAATCTATCTATAAGTTTGGGACATATACCGTTAGGGCTAAAGAAGAAGAAGAAGCAGAAAAATTACTAGAAGATGCGTTAATGCTTGAAAGACTAGGCTGCTTTGCTTTAGTTTTAGAAAAAGTTCCTGCTGCTTTAGCCGAAAGAGTCGCGAAATCGATTACTATTCCTGTTATTGGAATTGGTGCCGGAGGTGGTGTTGATGGACAGGTATTAGTAACGCATGATATGCTAGGAATGACTCATGAATTTCACCCTCGGTTTTTAAGAAGATACCTAGATTTATACTCAGAAATGACTACTGCTTTTGAAAGCTATATTTCTGATGTGAAAAGTAAAGATTTCCCTAGCGAAAAAGAACAATATTAGGATTGTGAAAATTCTTCATTTAGACACAAATCATCCTACTTTACTAAAACAGCTTAATGCGGCTGGTTTTGAAAATCATGAAGATTATACTTCTTCTAAAAGTGAAATTGAAAAAAAGATTCACAATTATGACGGCATCATAATTAGAAGTAGGTTTTCTATTGATAAATACTTTTTACAACAAGCAAGCAAACTTAAGTTTATTGGTAGGGTTGGAGCAGGCCTTGAAAATATAGATTGCGTATTCGCCAAATCTAAAAAAATTAAACTTATTGCTGCTCCTGAAGGAAACAGAAATGCTGTGGGGGAACACGCATTAGGAATGCTACTCTCACTTTTTAATAAGCTCAACAAAGCAGATAAAGAGGTTAAGAAAGGTGTGTGGCTTAGAGAGGATAACAGAGGAGTAGAATTGGATGGGAAAACAATCGGCATAATTGGATATGGAAACACTGGGAAATCTTTTGCTAAAAAACTTCGTGGTTTTGATGTTACTGTTTTATGTTACGACATTAAACCATCTGTTGGTGATGAAAACTGCAAACAGGTTTCTCTAGGAGAGCTACAAAAAAAGGCTGATGTTGTAAGTATTCATGTTCCACAAACAGCTCTTACAGAAAAAATGATAAACACTTCTTTTATCAGGAGTTTTACAAATAATTTTTGGTTGATCAATACAGCTCGAGGAAAATCTGTGGTAACAGAAGATTTGGTTTTGGGATTAAAATCTGGGAAAATACTGGGTGCAGGATTGGATGTCTTAGAGTATGAAAAATCCTCTTTCGAAAATCTATTTTCAGAAAATCTAATGCCCGATGCATTTAAACACTTGGTTGTAGCTGAAAATGTATTGTTGTCGCCTCATGTAGGGGGATGGACTCAAGAAAGCAAGGAGAAATTAGCGCAAACCATTGTTTCTAAAATTAGAAAAAATTTTACTTCACGTAAAATTTAACATACTAAAACTCTAATTTACAATACTTTAGGTGTTTTTCTTAAAAACCACCATCTCAAGAACATCCATCTTATAAAGAATTCAATGATTAGAATAAAAGACATTAAATTAGCCAACAGAAACCTAAAAAATCATATCAAATGAAAATTCTATCAAACCATCCAACAGAAATATTAATCTTACTATTTTTGATTGTTACTTTTATGCAATCTGGAATTGACAAAATAACAGACTGGAAAGGGAATGTTGGATTTATAAAATCACATTTTAAGGGTTCTCCTTTAAAGAATAATGTACCGTTCTTACTCGCTATTATTTTAAGCATTGAAATAGTTGCTGGAATTTTTATGATTATTGGAACGTATCAGATTTACTCCTCTGGGCTAAAAGAAATTGCATTAATAGGTGTAGAGCTCTCTGCTGTTGCCTTAATTTTCTTACTTATTGGTCAACGTTTGGCAAAAGATTATGCAGGAGCGATGACGTTGGCGGTTTATTTTATTATTACTCTTTTTGGAGTTTTTCTATTGCATAGTTAAAAGTGATATAATAAAGGTGCGGCATAAGAAAACTTGATTATAAAACTGTTTAAATCTTCAGTTTTGAGCGATTATATTTCTTTTGCCAGCCTTGTGTTTAAATGAGCTAAGAAAATTGCTTAAAAAGCCTTGTAGCCATTATTCCTGCTTTTTTATAACATAGATCAAAGAGGAATACTCAGAAGATGCCCTTGCCTTCCAGTTTGAAACGAACCCTCTGTAAAGAGCACTCATAAAATTAGACTTTCCATTTTTATATTTTTCACTTAATAGAGAAACATAATAAGAATCAAATTTCATGGGGATTGTTTTTTCAACCAACATGTTTTCTTTCAAAAAAAGACGATGAATTGATTGCTGAGAAAAATGCCACAAATGCCTAGGAACATCAAATGCTGCCCAAAATTCTTTATAATACTTTGCGTCATCACTCTTAAAATTAGGTACTGCAATAATCAATCTTCCGCAATCAGAAAGCATCGTGTTTAGGTTTGAAATGTACTCTGATAAGTTTTCTACATGCTCTAGAACATGCCAAAGGGTTATTATTTCAAATTTTTGATTTGAAAATTTGGAAATATCTCTTTCGAGCACAATTCCTTTTTTTACAGCAATAGTTCTAGCATCATTATTTGGTTCTGTACCAAAGACTTTCCAAGAATTATTTTTACAAACTTTTAAAAATTCTCCTGTCCCAGCACCAACGTCTAAAATGTTCTTTTCAGGCCTATACATACTATTTTGTGTACGCAAGCTTTCATTAATTAATCTTAATTTATGCTTTAGTGTAATCTTTTTTACGACTTGATATGCTTTGTCAAAAAAAGTTTTTTTGGAATCTGTGTGAGAAATATAATTCTTACTTTTATAATAATTAAATAGGTTTTTAGGAACTGGACTTGTTACCAACATTTTATACTCTTCGTTAAACATAACGCTATATTCCTCTCCTGAAACAGTATGGTCTTTACAATTCAAATACGGTTTTAAATTTTTAAAGAAGTCTGTTTTTTGTGACATATAAATTATATTGTTCCACGAGGAACATTTGATTTTTTAAAAAAAACTACCGCCCCATATAAACCAATAAAACCGAAATATCGCTTGGCGAAACTCCACTTATTCTGCTAGCTTGTGAAATTGTTGTTGGTTGAATCTTACTTAGCTTTTCTTTCGCTTCATGAGACAAGGAGTTTACTTTGCCATAATTAAAAGATTGAGGAATAATGACGTTTTCAAGCTTGTTTAACTTGTCTGCATTAGATTTTTCTTTATCAATATATCCAGAATATTTTAAATGAATTTCTACTTGCTCTAGAATAGTTTTATCTATATCCTCTTCCAAATAAAAGGCTTGAAGAGCGTCTAGTTCTTGGAAGTCTGTTAATGAGAGTTGTGGGCGTGAGGCAATTTTATAAAGCTTTACAGACTGGTTAATAAGAGATAAATTCTTTTTCGCTAATATTGGATTAATTTGATCCTGGGTAACGCTAGTTTGTTGTAGTAACTTAATTAATTTTGCTGTTTTTTGGATTTTTGAATTTACTTTTTCTAGGCGATCCTTAGAAGCTAAACCAATTTTAAAGCCGAGAGGCGTTAATCTTATATCTGCATTATCTTGTCTTAGCAAAGTGCGATATTCTGCCCTAGAGGTAAACATTCTATAAGGCTCTTCTGTTCCCTTGGTTATTAGATCATCTATCAAAACCCCTATATAAGCTTCATTCCTCTTTAGAATAAATGGAGCTTTTCCCTGAACTTTAAGTGCTGCATTAACTCCAGCCATAAGGCCTTGGGCAGCAGCCTCCTCATAACCGGTTGTACCATTGATTTGACCAGCAAAGAAAAGATTATCAATCAGTTTGGTTTCTAAAGAATGTTTTAATTGTGTTGGAGGAAAATAATCGTATTCGATTGCATATCCATATCTAAAAAACTTCACGTTTTCAAATCCTGGAATAAATCGAATTGCCTTATCTTGAATGTCTTCGGGCATAGATGTTGAAAAGCCATTAACATAAATTTCAACTGTTGTCCACCCTTCAGGTTCAACAAAAACTTGGTGCCTGTCTTTTGAAGCAAATCTGTCAATTTTATCCTCTATAGAGGGACAATATCTGGGTCCTGTAGATTGTATTCGACCATTAAACATAGGAGACCTATCAAAACCATCCCTTAGCACATCATGTACTTTTGAATTTGTGTGAGTTAGATAACAAGACCGTTGGGTAACTAAAGGTTTTGTGTCTAAATAAGAAAAAGTTTCCGTGTGTTCGTCCCCTGGCTGCTCTTCCATTTTTGAATAATCTAAAGACCTGCCATCTACCCTTGGAGGGGTGCCTGTTTTCATTCTTCCTGATTCAAAACCTTTTTTTACAAGGTCTTCTGTTATACCAGTTGAAGATCCCTCACCTGCTCTACCTCCACCAAAAGTTTTCTCACCAATATGAATAAGGCCGTTTAAGAAAGTCCCTGCAGTAACAATAACTGACTTAGATTTAATATGAAGACCTAGTGCTGTTTTGACGCCTACAATTTTGGATCCCTCAAAAAGCAAACCATTAACTGAATCTTGATAAAAGTCAAGATTTGTTGTGTTTTCTAACATGGTTCTCCAGGTTTCCGCAAACATCATTCTATCAGATTGAGCTCGCGGACTCCACATCGCAGGGCCTTTTGATTTGTTAAGCATTTTAAACTGAATGGCCGTTTTATCAGTAACAATTCCACTGTAACCACCAAGAGCATCAATTTCACGAATAATTTGTCCTTTAGCAATACCACCCATGGCAGGGTTACAGCTCATTTGAGCGATATTTTGGAGATTCATTGTAATAAGCAAAGTTGATGCGCCCATGTTAGCACTTGCTGCGGCGGCTTCACTACCTGCGTGGCCTCCACCAACTACTATTACATCGTATGTTGTATTAAATAAACTCATTGGGGTTTCACGTGAAACATTTAGTTAAAATACTCATAATCAAATATTTAGCTCATTTAAACAAGCGTTTTCTTTAAGCCTCATTGTCTTTTTTTCCTCTGTTGTCTTATCTTTATAACCTAAATAATGCAAAACACCATGAATCATAACCCTATTGAGTTCATTTTCAAATGAAACATGAAATAATTGAGCGTTTTCTATAACCCGTTCAATTGATATGTATATCTCTCCATTAACTTGTTTACCAAGACAATAATCAAAACTTATAATGTCAGTTAAAGTATCGTGCTTTAGAAACTCTTTGTTAATATGGTTAAGAAACAAGTCGTCACAAAAAATATAGCTAACCTCTCCAAGCACAAACCCCTCTGAAACAACTATATGTTCAATCCATGACGCGATTTTGAATTCGTCTTTAAGGTTAAAAGGTGTTTCGTAATTAAATGTGATCAAGCTTTACTTTTTTTTAAAAAATACTTTTGTACTTTCTTTTCAAAATCCTTGTGCAAAGGTAATGATTGTCTATTTAATATCTCCATTTGATTATAAAACCGTTTTTTAAATTGTAGTTCTTTTAATTGTTTCCTTTTGGGAGATAAGGTGCTTGTATTGGATTTTCTTTTATTGTCTTTTCCTTGCTTGAGAAAAGCTTTGTCAAGCTTTAATAATTGATATTCTAATTGTTGCATCCTTTGAATCGTTTCTAAATTAAACCCTTTTTCAAGAATATCACGCTCCAATTGCTCCATGGTTTTTAGCACCTTGTTAATTTTAGTATCACCGGAGCCCATCTGGTTTAATGCTTCTTCAAGTTGTTTTTTTAGTTGGCTTTGCTGTTGATAAATTTTAAATAATTCTCCGCTAGATTGCTCTTCAGTTTCTTCGCCTCCTTTCTTGCCTCCATTTCCTTTTTTAAGGTTTTGAGAGGCACGCTTTCTTTTTAACCCTTCTTTTAGTTGTTCTGAAAGTCCTTTCTGCTTTTCAATTAATGTTGGTAAACTAAATGAACTTCCTTTTCCTTTTTTACCCGAGGAACCCATGTTATTCTGCATATCATTTAAAAGACTGCTTAACACATCTGCTAAACTGTTAGCTGAAGTCATTACATATTGTTGGTTAGAGCCCGCAAGATCAAATTTATTTTCTGACAAATTATCTAATGATTGGTCAAGGTTAAAGTGGGCGTTCGATAGCTCTGTTTGAATTTTTGCTGTTAATTGTGGAAGTCTCATAGACAATACAAACAAACTATCATCAATGTGTTCAAAATAGGTTTTTAATTCGTTTTGGTTTTTGAGTTCACTTCCAAAATCAGGATGAGCTACAGAAATCTCATTAAACTTAACAAGTAGGTCCTCTTGTTTAAATGAAAAGGTAATAAGGTTTTCTAATATTTTTCTTAAATCATCTATGTTTTCATCTATAGAGTTTTGTTGAAAATCTGCTATTGTTTTTTGCATAAGCTGGCTCATCTGTTGCATTTGTTTTGATGCCTTCTTTTGAAGCTTCTTTGCGTCTTGTTTTTGATTATTGGTTAACTTTTCCTTGGCTTTCATTAAAGAGCTTTTCACAGCCTTTATTTCCTCAGACATTTTAGGTAATTCTAGAGGGTTTTTTAACTGTTTATTGTCATTTGTTAAGTTTTTTAATTCTTTAGAAATATTATCAAATTTTTCAGCAATCTTTTGCTGTTCATTTAACACCTTAGTATCTTCATTGTTAATAGTATCTTGCCTTTTAGATAGTTTTTTTAATTTATTTGCTATTTGAAGTGTTTTTTCTTCAATATAAAAACGCTTGGTTAATTCTAATATTCTCTCCAAACTTCTTTCTTGTTGTTTGTTTTTTTCAGCTAGTGCTTTCGTTTTTTTAATCAATGCTTCTTTATCAAGTTTTTCTGCTATTTTTTGAAGTTCATTCAATAATTTTTTTTGTTTATTTAGCGCTAAAAGCTCTTCTATTCGTTTTTGAAGCTGTTGCTTTTTGTCCCGAAAAGGTTGTTTGTCTCCTTTGTTCTGTTCTAAAGACTGCTGTAGTTTTTCTGTTTGTCTTTCCATCATTTGTTGATGTTGCTGTTGCATGCGAATAAACTCATCAACTTTTTTCTTATCATTCCAATTAAACGCTTTTTTCTTTTTTATTTCTTCTTGAATTTTTAAAAAGGTTTGACTTTGTTGGGTTTGATTTTGGATGGTAGTTTCTAAATTATTAATTGTTTCTTTTTGCTCGTCTAGTTGTTCTTGAACATACTCTTCTTTTGTTTTTTGTCGAAAACTATAGGTGTTGCTTTTTGTTGTTTTGTTTCCATAAACAGCATCATTATCTGTGACTTGAAAAAAAAACTCATAATCAACTCCTTTTTTAAAAATAATTTCTTCAGGGAATCGATAATTAAAAGTTTGAGTGGTTGCATTTGTAATCTTCAGTGAAATGTTGTTTTCTTGAGTGGGAAGATCTTGCTGATAATAAATAAGTTCTAATGAATTAATTCCATAATCATCAGAAACTTGACCTATAAATTGAGCGTTTTCAATACTCACGCTATCTATATTGGATTGGGTAATTATAGACGGATACTCATCTTTAATAACTTTTAAAGTATACGAAATCTTTTCAAAATCCTGCAATTCCTTGTTTGAAGCACTTATTTGATAATCAAAATTATTAAGCGCCACCTTCTTATATTTGAATTTATTTTTTGAGGTTCTTGTAAAATAATCTCTTTTGTTATTTTCTGTAAAAGCAACGTTGTTTGATTGATATGTATTAACATTCCATTTTATTTTTGTGCCAACAGGAACAACAAGGTTACCTGTATTTGTAATCTTTTCGTCTATTTTTTTTGTGTAAGCTGGATAATCTACATCAATATCTAAATTTTGAATTAAGGGTGTTTTTATAAGATTAAGAGTATACTTTTTTGAAAAAATGTTTTCTGAATAACACCTAAACAAAATAGGCGCTGTTACATTCGTAAACGTAAAAGAAAACATCCCTTTTGTTGTTTCTTGCATAAAATAGGTTTCATCTCCATAAATAATTTTAACTTCTTCAGGAATAAAACCACCTTTTGTGGAAATAGAAACAGTATGTGAGCCTCCTTCAATTACAGTTAAATTTTTTGTTTCCATATGAAATGAAAATAAGGCTGGAGGCGTATATGCGGTTTGGGGGTTAACAACTCGTTGTAAACTATGATAAAGGTCTGTATCAATTCCTGTTAAAAAAAATAGAAACCAGAGCAGTATTGGAAACAGTAAATACTTTGAATAAAGAAAATTGTTCTTAAAGTTTATGGCGTTAGAAAAATTAATAGGCTGAAGATCTTTGGATTTTTGTTGAATACTAGCAAGTATAAGATCTGTTTCTTTTTCTTCGTTTTTTAGTTGTAATATATTTAATAATTTATCTTGGACCTCAGGAAAATAGGCCCCTATAATCTTTGAAGATTCTATTTCATTAATGCCTTTTTTTAACTTTATTAAATGGGTAATTGGAATTATAATAAATTTAAGAAACAGAAAAAACTCAAACCCTATAAATATCAACAGTAAAATAATTCTATAATTTGGTTTTAACCATAAAAAATATTCTATACATAATGTTAGGATAAGGTATAAAGCACCAAACAAGCTAAATAAAATACCCCCTTTAATAAGTTCATTTGTGTAGTACTTTTTATAGAAAAAAGATAGTTTTTGTTCAATGTTTAATAAGGCGCTCATCAATACATAAAAATAAGATAATAAAAAGAGCTGCAGAAGTATTTTGTGTTAAAGATTTTTTTAACCTAGGTTGAAAATATTTTTGCTTTTTTTATCTAATATTAGTAAGGTATATTTGTGCTTTAAAATATGTATTAATGAAGTCTAATATTCGTGTTCGTTTTGCCCCCAGTCCAACAGGCCCCCTCCATATTGGTGGGCTAAGAACCGCTCTATATAATTATTTATTTGCAAAAAAAAATAATGGTGTTTTTATTTTAAGAATAGAAGACACCGATCAATCTAGATATGTTAACAATGCTGAAGAATATATAACCAATGCTTTAGACTGGTGTAATATTCCTTTTGATGAAGGGCCTGGTAAAAATGAAAAGTTTGGACCTTATAGACAATCTGAAAGAAAAGAACTATACAAAGAGTATGTTAATATTTTAATTGAAAAAGAAAAAGCATATTATGCTTTTGATACCCCTGAAGAACTAAATGCTCAAAGAAAACAACACGAAGCTGTTGGTAAAACTTTTATTTATAACTGGCATAATAGGGAGAAAGGTAGATTAAAAAACTCTTTAGTTTTAACAAAAGAAGAAACTAAAAAAAAGATTGATGAAGGAGGTAATTATGTAATTCGTTTCAAAACCCCTCAAGATGAAACACTGGTGTTAAATGATGAAATTAGAGGCGCTATTAGTATAGATTCGAATACTCTTGACGATAAAGTTCTTTTTAAATCTGACGGAATGCCAACATACCACCTGGCAAATATTGTGGATGATCACCTTATGAAAATTAGCCATGTAATTCGTGGTGAAGAATGGTTGCCATCAATGCCATTACATGTATTATTATATAATGCTTTTGATTGGGAAACCCCAAAATTTGCTCATCTTCCATTGATATTAAAACCCGAGGGTAAAGGAAAACTTAGTAAAAGAGATGGAGATAAATTAGGCTTTCCTGTATTTCCTTTAGCATATACAAACCAAGAAACAGGTGAAGTTTCTTCTGGCTACAGAGAAAGCGGTTATTTTTCTGATGCTTTTATAAACATGCTCTCATTATTAGGATGGAATCCAGGAACAGAACAAGAACTTTTTGATTTAGAGGGTTTAATTTCTACTTTCGATCTTTCAAGGGTAAGTAAATCTGGTGCGAAATTTAGTCTAGATAAAACAAGATGGTTTAATCAACAATATCTTCAAAAAAAGACGGATGATCAATTAGCTAAATTATACCTACCTATATTAAAAACCAAAAACATACAAGGTTTACCATCAATAAATTACATAAAAAGTGTAGTTTCGTTAATAAAAGAAAGGGCTGTGTTTGTAAAAGATTTTTGGAGTTTAAGTAGTTATTTCTTTGAACGCCCTGAAGAATACAACGAAAAAGCAGTGAAAAAACAATGGAGAGAGGGTACTAGTGACTTGATAAATGAGTTAATAATAGTCCTTGATTCAATAGATGATTTTTCCTCAGCATCTGTTGAAAAGAAAACAAAAAACTGGATTTCCTCAAAAGAAATTGGTTTTGGTAAAGTTATGCAACCCCTTAGACTGGCGATTGTTGGTGAAATGAAAGGACCTCATTTATTTGATATCATTCACATGATTGGAAAGGAAGAAGCTATTTTACGTTTAAAAACAATTATAAAAAAACTATCATGATTAAAAACATACTTTTAATTGCAATTCTATTATTTTCAATCACTGCAGAAGCTCAGTACGGTTCTCGTTATGGGTCTCAATACAATAGAAGACAAAGCATGCAACCAAGACAGCCAAGGGCTGCGCAACAATCAAGAGTTCCTGAAATTGATGTTGAAAAAGCTGTTGGTATGGTTTTTTACAATACAGAAAAAGTGAGTAAAAAAATAGGGGTTAAGAAGTCGTCTGATGCTTTTATAAAAATAACTTCTATTTTTAATTTATTTAACAAGGAATTAAAGCAAATTAAAAGGATTAATACGTTTTTATTTTCTGAAGGAAAATCTAAGATGGAGGCTGCTCAAAAAGAAACTATTAAAAGTAGAGACTACACCGCACTTCAAAAGGCAAATAAAGAAGTTACAGAGTCTTTCAAACCCATTATAAAGGTTATTGAGGATAAAGAGAAAAAGTTAGATCTTGAATTAAAAGAAATCTTAACAGGAAAACAACAAAAAAAGTGGATAAAGTATAGGGAAAACCTTAAAAAAAAGTAAATTGTTGTAACATTTTCAACGTTTTACGTCTAATAATATAAAATATTCTAATATTAACTTAAACAAAAATTATGAGCTTATTTCTACCAATCATTTTAGGACTTTCTTTTCTTCTCATTTATGGAGCTGTTTTTATTGTAAAACAACAAACAGCTGTAATTATAGAAACGTTTGGTCGTTTTGGAAGTATTAGACAGTCTGGACTTCAATTTAAAGTACCCCTAATTCAAAGAATCGCAGGTAGATTAAGTTTAAAAATCCAACAACTAGATGTTATAATAGAGACAAAAACTCTTGATGATGTATTTGTTAAGCTAAAAGTTTCTGTCCAATTTAAAGTTATTAAAAACAAAGTAGAAGACGCTTTTTATAAGTTAGACTATCCTCACGACCAGATAACATCTTATGTTTTTGATGTAGTAAGAGCAGAAGTACCTAAAATGAAATTAGATGATGTCTTTGTAAAAAAAGACGATATAGCAATAGCTGTAAAATCTGAATTAAATGATGCTATGTTTAATTATGGATATGATATTATTAAAACATTAGTAACAGACATAGATCCGGACGCACAGGTTAAAGCTGCTATGAATAGAATTAATGCTGCAGATAGAGAAAAAACAGCTGCTCAATACGAAGGAGATGCTGCGCGTATTTTAATTGTTGAAAAAGCAAAGGCCGAAGCAGAAAGTAAAAGACTCCAGGGGCAAGGTATAGCAGACCAACGAAGAGAAATAGCTAGAGGTTTAGAGGAATCTGTTGAGGTGCTAAATAAAGTAGGAATCAACTCACAAGAAGCTTCAGCTTTAATTGTAGTAACACAACATTATGATACATTACAGTCTATTGGTCAAGAAACTAATAGTAACTTAATACTTCTACCCAACTCTCCCCAAGCAGGAAGTCAGATGTTAAATGATATGGTTGCTAGTTTTACAGCGAGTAATCAAATTGGAGAAGCGATGAAAAACAATAAGAAAAAATTAGATAAATAAATGATATTATCTACAACAAATAACATTGATGGTACCCCTGTAAAAAACTATTTAGGAATTGTTACTGGTGAGACAATTATAGGTGCTAATATTGTAAAAGATGTATTTGCAAGTATAAGAGATATTGTTGGAGGTAGGTCTGGTTCTTACGAAAAAGTGCTGAGAGAAGCTAAAGATACTGCTTTAAAAGAGATGACAGAAAATGCTAAAAGATTAAATGCAGATGCTATCTTAGGTGTTGATTTAGATTACGAAACCGTTGGTAATAGAGGAGGAATGTTAATGGTAACTGCCTCTGGAACTGCAGTAAACCTATAAAAAAACCTAAGTTATACTTAGGTTTTTTTATTTTATTTCTTTTCTTCTATTTTTTCATCTTCTTTTTTGTCGTCCTTTGAAGCTTTCTTAAACTCTTTTATACCGCCACCAATACCTTTCATGAGTTCTGGTATTTTCTTTCCTCCAAATAAAAGTAATAATGCCCCAACAATAAGAGCCATAGAAAGAGGGCTTGGCATTCCTAATAAAAAAATAGTTAAAGTCATTTATTTAAATTTTAATACACAAATATACAAAAACGTTTCAATGAATTAATTCATTTGTTTTATAATTCCTCCTGCCATCTTTTTATTTTTTATAACTTCTGGCTTTCCTTTATATAAAATTGAGCCACCAAAGCTAACTTTTGCTAATAAAGTTTCACCTGCATTTACCTCAGCTTTTGAACCTGTCCCTGCTTTTACTAAACTACTGTTAGAAGTAAAAAGATTATATCCATGGTATACTCCATATAAATCAAGTTCAATATCTTGATTTTTTGAAGTGCCTGTTAGATTTACAACACCCCCAGTTACTGATTTAACTTTTAGGTGTTTTGTTTTAATTTCTAACTTTATAGAAGCTCCTTCTTGAGCCTTTACCTCTAAATGTGTTTGATTTATTCCTTTTCCTATTATTTTTGAACCCTCATTTCCATCTATAGTTTGAATATCTTTATTATAAAACAACTTAACATTGACTTTATCACCTGCTAGTAACTCTGGAAATCGTAAACTAATCTTTAAAACCCCCTCTGTATTCTTAATTTTAATTTTATCTGTTTTATCTCCTGAGATTTCTATTTTACTTTCATTAGATTGAAGCAATTCAAGGCGTATTCCGTTATAAACTTTAAGTTTATAAAAATCTTCTATTGTTTTTGTGATGGTTTTTTGAGAAAACGAAGAAGTGCTCGTAATTAAAAAAAGTGTAATTATATAATTTTTCATTTTTTAACTACAAGATATGAATTATTAGAATTTTTAAAAATTTTACTTAATTAAATAACTGTTAAGGGATCTTTCTATTGCTCTATAAGAGTAAAATCTAAGTGTTTTCTTTCTAAATCTGTGTGTTTAACTTTTACGGTAACAAAATCTCCTAATTGATATATATGTTTAGTAGATTGACCAATAATAGCAAACTGTTTCTCGTCAAAAATATAATAATCACTTTTTATATCTCTTATTCTTACCATACCTTCACATTTATTTGATGTAATTTCCACGTAAATTCCCCACTCTGTAACACCTGATATAACGCCAGGAAACTCTTCATCTTTATGATCTTGCATATATTTAACTTGCATGTACTTAATAGATTGTCTTTCAGCTTTAGAAGCTAATTCCTCTTGTTTAGATGAATGTTTACATTTAGTTTCATAATCATCTTGTTTTGGAGATTTTCCTCCTTCTAGATAATACTGTAATAAACGATGTGTCATAACATCAGGATAACGACGAATTGGAGATGTAAAATGAGAGTAATAATCAAAAGCTAATCCATAATGACCTATATTATTGGTTGTATAAACAGCCTTACTCATTGTTCTAATTGCTAAAGTTTCAATCATATTTGACTCTGGCTTACCTTGAACATCGTTTAATAATTTATTTAAACTTTCTGTTGTGCTCTCTCTAGTAAGTGTATTTATTTTATAACCAAAATTGTAAACTATATTTTGTAAAGCAGCAAGTTTTTCAATATCTGGCTCATCATGAACTCTATATATAAAAGTTTGGTTGGTTGGTTTATTTTTTTCTTTACCTATAAATTCAGCAACTTTTCTATTTGCTAACAACATAAACTCCTCTATTAACTTATTAGCATCTTTTGATTCTTTAAAAAATACACCTGTTGGATTAGCATTCTCATCTAAATTAAATTTAACCTCAACTCTATCAAAAGATATTGCCCCTTCTTTCATTCTTTTTTTTCTGAGAATTTTAGCCAATTTATTTAACTTTAATGTAGCTTCAACTATGGTATCAGGGACGTAATAAGATTCATTTGTAATAGAAATATTTTCAGGTATAAAATTTTTCTCTGTTTCTATAATAGTTTGTGCTTCTTCATAAGCAAAACGTTTATCAGAATAAGTAACTGTTCTTCCAAACCATTCATTTAAAATTTGAGCATTTTCATTGATCTCAAAAACAGCAGAAAAAGTTAATTTTTCTTCATTTGGTCTCAAAGAACAGGCACCATTAGATAAAATTTCGGGTAACATAGGAACAACTCTATCTACTAGGTATACCGATGTTGCTCTATTATATGCCTCTTTATCTAAAATTGTATTTGGTTGAACATAATAAGAAACATCTGCAATATGAATACCTATTTCATAATTTCCATTTTTTAACTTTGTAAAAGATAAAGCGTCATCAAAGTCTTTAGCATCTTTAGGGTCAATTGTAAATGTTAAATCCTGCCTCATATCTCGTCTTTTAGAAATTTCTTCTTTTGTAATTTCTAAGGATAAGTTACTTGCATCTTTTTCAACTTCATTCTCAAATTTATAAGGTAAACCATATTCTAATAAAATAGAGTGTATTTCAGTATTATGATCTCCTGGTTTACCTAAAACTTGTGTTATTTTACCAAAAGGATTTTTTGAATTTTCTGGCCAATCGGTTATTTTTACTTGAACTTTATCTCCATGCTCTGCACCATTTACTCTTGCTTTAGAAATAAAAATATCAACATACATTTTTTGATTATCACATAATACAAAACCGAAATTTTTACTCATTTGAAGTACACCTACAAAAGATGTTTTGTCCCTTTCTATAATTTCTATAATATCTGCTTCTAATTTATTACTCCTGTTTCTTTTATATACATATGCTTTTACTGTATCATTTTGTAAACCTTTACCTAGATTATTAGAAGGAATAAAAATATCCTTTTCAAAGTCATCTGAAACAAAGTAACCATTGCCGTTTGAAGTAATATCTAAAGATCCAATATGATATTTTTTATCAATAATAATTTGATATTTTCCTTTATTAATTTCCTTTATTTTCTTTGTTTCTTTTAATTCTATTAGCTTTTTGAGTATTTGTGTTTTACCATCTGAATTTGTAATTCCTAGTTTACTAGCGATTTGTTTATAATTATAATATTTAGTGCTATCATTATTAAATATTTTAAAAATATCTCTTGTTAAATTTTTAATAACACTACCTTTCTTCTTGTAGATTTTTTTCTTTCTACTCATACTACTTTCTTTATTTTATTATATTTAGTAAAATACTTATTTTTTATCATTTTAATAGCTAATTAATTTAATTTTATAATGCACTTCAATAAGCTTCATTTTACAAAATCTTGGTTTTTAATTGTAAATCCTTCTGCAGGAAATACTAATTTTAGAAAATCATGGATTTGTATTCAAAGTTTATTAAAAACCAAAGAAATTTTTTTTTCTTTTGCTTTTACTCAGTATACCAAACATGAACTAGTACTTGTAGATGAAGCTATTAAACAAGGATATAGAAATTTTATTTCTGTAGGCGGAGACGGAACCTTACATCATGTGGTAAACGGAATAATGATGCAAAGATATACAAAAACATCTAATATAAAACTAGGTGTGATTCCTTTAGGTACTGGTAATGATTGGATAAGAACATATAAGATTCCTAATTCTATAGAAAAAGCTATTAATGTTATTATAAATAATACTGTTATTTTCCAAGATATTGGTTGTATTACTTTAGCTTCTGGTAAAAAAGAATACTTTAATAATCTAGCAGGTATAGGTTATGATGGGTATGTTGTTAAAAATTTAAAATATTTAAAAAAAATAGGTTCTATCGCATTTTTATTAAGTGGATTATATAGTTTACTTTCTTATAGGAAAAAGAAATATTCTATCACTATAGGAGATGAAACTTTAAAAGAAGAATGTTTGATGATTATATTTGGTATTTGTAAATATTCTGGAGGAGGATTAAGAGTCACAAAATACCCAAACCCAACAGATGGTTTACTAGATATCACAATAGTTAAAAAATTTTCATTTTTTAATTTACTTTTTAATCTTCCTAAATTGTATAATGGAAACATTGTACATCATAAAAAAGTAGACAATTATAAAGTAAAAGAATTAAATATTATAAATGATAATTCAATTATCGAAGCAGACGGAGAAATTGTAGGAACAGGCTCTTTAAAAGTTCACATCATTCCTAATGCTATTCAATTTTTGATTAATTGTATTTAAACTTTATTAACAATTAATATTATTACCATATTTCTTTATATTAAAAATTTAAAAAACATATTAATTATAATAGCATGTGAATAGTTAATATAGAAAACAACATATTTCTTAGGATTTGTTATTTATTAAAAATAATACACATTTTATTATATATTTTTCCTTTTAAAATAAAGAAAAATACTATTTATTAACACTACTTATAAACAACTATAAACATTTTTTTTTAATTAAATAAAAGTTAATAAGTGTAAAAAACAGATGTAAATAATGTTTATAAGAAGTAATTAAAAAATAATAGTTTTTATTGTGTATGTGATAAATGAATATGTATTGTAATTAAAAATGGATAAATCAAATCTATTTTTTAAAACTTACCTATACTTTTTAACAATTATAAAAATGATGTTAACTAACTAATAAATAAGTAGTTATTAATTAAAATATAAAATTACTTTTTAAACCTGTTGATAACCATATGTATTTGTATTTTTGTTTCTATTAAAAGCATAAAAACCAACTTATTATGAATATTTCTATAGGGAATGATCATGCTGCTACAGCATATAAATTTGAGATTATTAAATTGTTAGAATCGAAAGGTATAGTGGTTAAAAATTATGGTACTGATTTTCACGATAGTGTAGATTATCCAGATTTTGTACATCCGGTAGCAAAAGATGTTGTTTTAAATAAAGCACACTATGGAATATTATTATGTGGGAGCGCTAATGGTGTTGCTATGACCGCAAATAAATACAAAGAAGTAAGAGCAGGTTTATGTTGGTCTAAAGAAATTGTGGCCTTAATTAGACAACATAATAATGCTAATATTTTATGTATCCCAGCAAGATATACATCAATTCCTCAAGCATTAAAAATGGTAGAAACATTTTTAGAAACAGATTTTGAAGGAGGAAGACATCAAAATAGGGTTAATAAAATACCAGCTTGTTAAATATGATCTTTACTATTAAAAAGTTTAATGAATTATCAACTCATGAGTTGTATGCTGTCTTACAACTTAGAGCTGAAGTTTTTGTGGTAGAGCAAGATTGTGTTTATCAAGATCTTGATAATAAAGACTTAGATGCGTATCATATGTTAGGTGTTTTAGATACTAAAATAGTAGCATATGCAAGAATATTTAAACCTGGTGATTATTTTTTAGAATCAAGTATTGGAAGAATCGTAGTAAAAAAAGAATTTAGAAAATTTCAATTTGGATATCAGTTAGTTGTAAATTCTATACAATTTATAGAAAATAATTTACAACAAAATAAGATTCTTATCTCTGCACAATCATATCTTTCTAAATTTTATAATTCATTAGGTTTTACTCAAGTAGGAGAAGAATACTTAGAAGATGGTATTCCTCATATTAAAATGCTTAAACCTTAAAAGAAACCAGGTACTTCTTTAACTTCACCAAGTTTTAAATTTTCTAATAAAATTGCTCCTACTCTGATTCTTATTAAACGTAGTGTAGGAAAACCAACCGCTGCCGTCATCTTTCTTACCTGTCTAAATTTACCTTCTTTTAAAGTAATAGACATCCAACTTGTTGGTCCATGCCTATCCTCTCTAATTTTTTGTGTTCTATTTTTAAAATTTGGAACAGGTATTAAAGAAGATTTACAGGGTTTAGTCGTATATTTCTTTCCTTTAAAACCAATAATTACACCACTTTTTAAAATATTAATATCCTTTTGTGTAATACAACCATCTACCTGGACATAATATTCTTTTTCTACTTTTTTACTCCTTATTTCTTCACTTACCTTTCCGTTAGTAGTTAATAAAAGAAGCCCTTCAGAATTTACATCCAGTCTACCAATCGCCATTGTCTTATCTGGAAAATTAAAAAATTCTCCTAATAATTTCTTCTTTCTTTTATGAGGATTTACAAATTGTGAAATTGTGCCGTAAGGTTTATGAAAAATAAAATGTTGGTGGATATCCATAAAAAAAAGAAGCTATAAATTCGTCCAAAAATAATCTTTTTTCATTTATAAATGCTAATCAAATTTTGTACCTTGTCGTACTTTTTAAAAATTAAATAAGCAGTATTTATGGCAGCAGACAAAGAAAAACATGCAAAACTTAAAGCCCTTCAGTTAACCTTAGACAAACTAGATAAAACCTACGGAAAAGGGTCTGTCATGAAAATGGGAGATAGCGTTGTAGAAGAGGTAGAAGCAATTTCATCAGGTTCTTTAGGTTTAGATTTAGCACTCGGTGTTGGAGGATATCCAAGAGGGAGGGTTATTGAAATTTATGGCCCAGAATCATCAGGTAAAACAACGCTTACTTTACATGCAATTGCTGAAGCTCAAAAAGCTGGAGGAATTGCTGCTTTTATTGATGCTGAGCATGCTTTTGATCGTTTTTATGCTTCAAATCTTGGTGTAGATATCGATAATTTAATAATTTCACAACCCGATCATGGAGAGCAAGCCTTAGAAATTACAGACAATTTAATTCGTTCAGGAGCTATAGATATTGTTGTTATAGATTCAGTAGCTGCTTTAACACCAAAGTCTGAAATTGAAGGCGAGATGGGAGACTCAAAAATGGGGCTTCATGCACGTCTAATGTCTCAAGCTCTACGTAAACTAACAGGAACAATTAGTAAAACTAAGTGTACCGTTATTTTTATCAATCAATTACGAGAAAAAATAGGTGTTATGTTTGGAAACCCAGAAACAACAACAGGAGGTAATGCTTTAAAATTCTATGCTTCTGTTAGATTAGATATTAGAAGACGAACGCAAATTAAAGACGGTGATAGAGTAATTGGAAACCAAACAAAAGTTAAGGTTGTAAAAAACAAAGTTGCACCACCTTTTCAAATTGCTGAATTTGATATTATGTATGGAGAAGGAATTTCTAAAGTTGGAGAGGTTCTTGATATTGGTGTTGAATTAGGGATTGTAAAGAAAAGCGGTTCTTGGTTTAGTTATGGTGAAACTAAACTAGGTCAAGGAAGAGACGCCGTTAAGTCTTTAATAAAGGATAATCCAGATTTAGCAGAAGAATTAGAAGGAAAAATTAAAGAAGCTATTGATAATCAATAAGAATAATATTTTTTAAAAACCACTAATTTATTAGTGGTTTTTTAAGTTTTATACTCCTGTACTACCAAAACCTCCAGAGCCACGCTCGGTTTCATTCAAGAAGGTTACCTTCTCCCATTTAATTTGTTCGTGCTTTGCAATTACTAATTGAGCAATTCTATCTCCATCATTTATTACAAATTTATCTAGGGATAAATTAACCAAAATAACCCCAATTTCACCCCTATAGTCTGCATCTATAGTCCCTGGACTGTTTAGAACAGTAATTCCTTTTTTAGCAGCTAATCCACTACGAGGTCTTACCTGGGCCTCTAAACCTTTAGGTAGTGCAATAAACAACCCAGTTTTTATAATAGTTCTCTCTAAAGATTTTAGAGTTATTGGCCCGTTTATACAGGCCCTGAGATCCATACCAGCAGAAAGAGTTGTTTCATATGAGGGTAAATCGTGTTTGGATTTATTAATTATTTGTACATTCATTATTATTGTATTGATGAAAACAAATATAATAAATCAACCTAGTAATAGATATTAGATATAAGAATTATTACTTTTGAAAAAAAAATGAATTTTTTAAATGAATAATCAGCTAAAAGTAGCGGTTCTTGGTGGGGGTAGTTGGGCAACTGCCATTGTGAAAATGTTGTGTGAAAACCTAGAAACTGTTGGCTGGTACATGCGAAGCACATATATCGCAGAACACATAAACCTAAACAAACACAATCCAAATTACTTAAGTTCCGCAGAACTTCATCCTTCTCAATTAGACCTTTCAAATGATATTAACAAGGTTGTGTCTAATTATGATATCTTAATTTTTGCAATCCCCTCCGCCTTCTTAACTTTAGAACTTGAAAAATTAACGGAGAGTTTAGAGTGCAAAATAGTTTTTTCAGCAATTAAAGGAATCGTTCCAGAAACAGGTTTGATTGTAGGAGAGCATTTTTATGAAAAATACAATGTTCCGTACAAAAACATTGGAGTCATTACAGGACCATGTCATGCAGAAGAAGTTGCTATGGAAAGACTTTCATATTTAACAATAGCCTGTCAAGATGAAGACAAAGCAAAGACGGTTGGAGGTTGGCTACAAAGTAGGTATATCCGTGTTAAAATATCAGATGATATTATAGGAACAGAATATGCCGCAATGCTAAAAAACATTTTTTCTATAGCAGCAGGAATATCTCACGGTTTAGGTTATGGAGATAATTTTCAATCTGTACTCATGAGTAACTCAATTCGAGAGATGAAGCGCTTTATAAAAAAAGTTCATAAAATGAAGAGAAACATTAATAACTCCGCATATTTAGGGGATTTATTAGTAACAGGGTATTCTACTTTCAGCAGAAACAGAATGTTTGGAAACATGATTGGTAAAGGCTATACTGTTAAATCTGCAATGTTAGAAATGAGTATGGTTGCAGAGGGATATTATGCTACTAAAAGCTCTTACAAAATTAAAAACAAAAACGGTGCAAGAACTCCTATTATTGATGCAGTTTATGCCATCCTTTATCAAGGCAAAGATGCTAAAGCAATCTTCACAAAACTAACAGAGCTTCTAGATTAATACGACTTACACTTCGATATCTTAGCTATATTACACCTTTTTATTTATTACTTTTGTTGTAAATATAACATTATGTTATAAATACAACATTTATGAAAACAATACAAGAATCGGTTGAAAGTATAATTCGAAAAACACCTTTTATTGAGGAGGCATTAAATGAAAAGCTAATAAATGTTTCTTCTTTGGCTAGGATCATACTTCCAAAAGTAGAAAAAATGTTAAAAAAACAAGTCAAAGTAGGAGCGGTAATGATGGCAATTAACAGAATATCACCTGCAAGCGAACTAAGAATACGAAAAAATATCAGGAAATTTACACTTTCCTTAGGAGACTTTATTGTTCGATCAGACCTTAGTGATTATACCTACAAAAACACAAAGTCTCTCTTAAAGGAAATTGCTAAAATTTTAAGTGTTGCAGCAGATAATGACGATTCTTTTATCACTGTTTCAACAGGTATTTTTGAGACAAACATTGTAATAAGTCAACGCTTAAAGCCCTATATTAAAGATTTTTTCACACATGAGAGATTAATTCATAATGTAGAAAACCTTGCTTCTATAACAATTAAATTACCAGAGGGAAATTTAGAACAATCAGGTTTTTATTATTTTATTTTAAAACAACTAGCGTGGGCAGATATTTCACTTCAGGAAATAATATCAACAACAAATGAAATGACAATTGTTGTAAAAGAAGAAGATATTAATCAGACATTTTCTATTTTGATGGATATGAAGAAATAGCGTAATGTGTTAAAAAATAAAAAAATAGTAATCAAAGTGTTATCTTCGTAAACTGGAAAATAAAAAAATAAAAAAATGGTAAACAATTACTTTAAAAAACTGCTAGTTTTTTCCTTATTATTATCAACTACTTTTAGTATTTCTCAAACTCAAGAGCAAATATTAGAAATTAAAAAAGCTAACAACACCCAAGAATTAAAAAACATTGAAGAATCTTCAAGGCTAATTCAGGAAGAGGCAAAAGAGAAAGCTTTAGCAATGGCCTCCGTTAAAGGCTGGGAAATAACATATACTAAAGATGGGTCTTTATATGAATTAATGAAGGTTTCTGAAGACAACAGACCTATTTATTACAAAACCTTTAACCAAAACGCTGCAATTTCAACTAGAGTTAATCACCTTAATACTGGAGGTAGTTTAGGTTTAGAACTAGAAGGTCAGAACATGACAGCTCATGTCTGGGATGGTGGATGGGTCTTTACAACGCACCAGGAGTTTGATGGAGCCGGAGGTGATGATAGGGTTATTATAGGAGATAACGAAAATCAATATAGCGATCATGGAACTCACGTAACGGGTACTATTTTAGCCTCAGGTGTTAATCCTGAAGCAAAAGGAATGGCGCCTCAAGCAAAAGGGGTATCCTATCGTTGGAGTAATGATATTTCTGAGGGTGCAGCAGCAGCAGCAGACGGAATGCTATTGTCTAATCACTCTTATGGGTATCCCTTAAGTAATATACAAAATGGTGCAGGTATATATGGTTTTGATGCCAAAGAGTTTGATGCCATCATGTACAACGCACCCTACTATCTTCAAGTAGTTTCGGCAGGAAACGACGGCTCAAATAATACATCAAACTCAGATCCTTTAGAAGGTAATAATTTATATGACAAGTTAACAGGAATGAATACGGCAAAAAATAATTTATCTGTTGCTAATGGTCAAGATGCTGATATCGACGCTGACGGAAACTTAATTTCTATGAATAGAAATAACGGGAGCTCTGAAGGCCCAACAGATGATTTAAGAGTGAAGCCAGATATTACGGGTAACGGATCGGGCGTTATTTCTCCAGTAGGCGATAGTAGTGGGTACGGAAATTATTCAGGAACCTCTATGTCTGGACCAAATGTAATGGGTTCATTATTATTGGTTCAACAACACTATAGCAATGTGAATGGTTCTTTTATGTTTGGCGCAACCCTAAAGGGTTTAGCTCTTCACACGGCAGATGATATTACACCAGACAACTCTAACTCTTCATCTCAAACACTTGTTGGGCCTGATGCCACTACAGGTTGGGGTTTATTAAATGTAAAGTTCGCTGTAGAGACCATTGATAAAGTTGGTTTTAGAAGTGTTATTAAAGAAAAAACGTTAGACAACGAAGATACTTTTACCATGAATGTTAAGTCTGACGGAGAAAACCCATTGGTAGCTTCAATTTCATGGACAGACGTTGCTGGAGAACAAAATAATACAGTTAACGATCCTACTCCTGCATTAGTTAACGATTTAGACATTCGAGTTTCACAAGTTATAGATGGTGAAACAACAGAATATTTACCCTGGAAATTAACTTCTGTAAACACGAATGAACAAGGAGACAATTTAGTTGATCCATTTGAAAAGATAGAGATTACTGATGCTTCAGGTGAGTATATAATTACAGTTTCTCACAAAGGAACTCTAGTAAATGACTCTCAAAATTACTCATTAATTGTAACAGGAACGCTTTCTGATATTAATTTATCTAGTGTTAACCCTGAGGTTATTCAATGTTCAACATCAGACGCCGAATTTAACTTTGATTATACACAGCAAATTCAGACCACAACAACAATAACTGCTAATAATTTACCAACAGGAGCAACAGCAAGTTTTTCACCATCTTCAATAAGCCAAAATGGTGACGTTGTTATGACTGTATCAAATTTAGAAAGTGTTGCTTCCGGCACCTATGAAATAAGTGTAACAGCAAGTAATGGTGACGAAACACAAACTAAAAAAGTAGAGTTAAGGGTGGTTCATCCAGATTTTACAGACAATCCGATGAGTTTATCTTCACCTTTAAATGAAGAAGCAGGTGTTTTATTCCCTGAAATCGAGTTAGTTTGGAATGAAAATATAAACGCAGAATCGTATACTGTTGAATTATCTGATAATCCATCATTTTCGAATATTATAGCAACCTCTACTCAGACCGATATAAAATTTACAGCTACAGGTCTTGAAGAAAATAGTATTTATTATTGGAGAGTAAACCCAATAAATCAATGTGGTTTAGCTATTTCACCTGTAATTTATAGTTTTCAGACAGCAGGGTCTGAAGATTGTACAAATACATATTCTGCTACAGATTTTGACAATGATCGTTTAGGAGGAGGTACTGATGTTGTAGCTTCATTACCAATTGAGATTACAGATGATTTAACAATAAGTAGACTAAAAGTAAATGTAGATATTACTCACCCTGCTATTGGAGAACTAGAGGTATTAATTCAGGAACCAGAAGTATTAGGTGCTAACACCACACTACTTTTAGAAAATGTATGTGAAAATGTAGCAAACGTTACAGGAGCTGTATTTGACGATAATGGAAATGATTTGGTGTGTGGAACAGCAGATCCTGCAATTTCAGGCAACATAAAGCCTGCACAAAGCTTAGCTAGTGCTGCAGGAAAAAGCGCCTTAGGAACTTGGTTGTTAATCGCAAATGATGATACTTTCCAGAATGGAGGAACATTTACAGCAGGAAGTTTAGATGGAGCAACGATAACGGTTTGTACAGCCGAAGCAAACTCATCTCTTCCAGAGTTTTCATCCAATCCCGTATCAGTTAGCGCAAACCAAAGTACTGCGTTTACAACTTCTGACATGTTAGCAACCACAGCTTCAGAGACAGCTTCTCAGCAAGTTTATACTATTGTTACGGCGCCAACTATGGGTGTAATTACTAAAAATGGTTCAGATTTATCTATAGGCGGAACTTTTACGCAAGCTGATGTAGATGCAGGGGTTATTGCATATTCAAACACGCAAACCGTATTATTTTCTGATTCATTTAAGGTAGATATTACCAACTCATTAAATGGTTGGTTACCAAATCAAGAGGTTAGTATAGAAGCAACCACATTAAGTACAAATTCTTACTCTTTATCTAATGTGTCTATCTATCCAAACCCTTCGAACGGTATAATCAATGTTCGCTTTGAGACAACGTCAAACGATATCGTAAAAATAGAATTATTTGATTTACAAGGTAGAAGAGTTTATCGCTCTAATCACACAAGTAATCAATCGTTATTCGATGAACCAATAGCTACAGGAAAAATAGCCAACGGTATATATGTATTAAATGTGTCACAAGGAAACAAAAGCACAACGAAGAGAATTATCTTTTCGAAGTAATTTTTTTGAAAGACAAATGTTTTTATAAACGTTAAAATGAGGCTACATAGTAGCCTCATTTTTATTTACATTTATATTGAATTTATCTACTATGACCCAAAAAAGAAAAAACGATCCCTATGCAGCCCTAAGAATAAAAGAGTTTACTGTTTTTTTATTAGTCCGTTTTGCTTTAGTTTTTGGATGGTCTATGCAGTTTATAGTAATTGAATGGAAGGTTTATGAACTCACAGGGGATCCTATATATTTAGGACTTATTGGCTTAATGGAAATAATTCCCGCTTTATCAACAGCCTTATTTGCTGGTCATATTGTAGATCAAAAAGAAAAAAGGAATTTATTAGCATTATGCATTGCTGCTTTTTCTGTAATAAGTTTTGGTCTTTTTTGGATTACATCAGACGCAATAAGCAATTCGCTTTCAACAGAAATAATTTTATATATTATTTATGCATTTGTTTTCTTTGGTGGTTTCTTACGCGCTTTTTTTGGTCCCATTATTTTTTCTTTAGTTGCCTTAATAGTTCCGAAAAAAATATATCCAAATGCAGCAACGTGGAATAGTTCTTTATGGCAGATGGCACGTGTTTTAGGGGTTTCTTTTGCCGGTTTTTCCATCAATTGGATTGGTGTTCATTGGTCTCTCAGTATTATTTTTTTCTTAGTCGCTTTTTCATTTTTTGTATTGTTTAAAATAAAAAGAAAACCCGTTTTGAATCCAAAGATTGGAGAACCCATTTTACAAAGTTTAAAAGAGGGTGTTCGTTTCGTGTTTAAAACAAAAGCAATTTTAGGTGCGCTTACTTTAGATATGTTTTCTGTTTTATTTGGAGGAGCAATTGCCTTATTAGCTGTTTTTGCTGAAGATATTTTGAAAGTAGGGCCACGAGGATTTGGAATTTTAGTAGCAGCTCCATCTGTTGGTTCATTTTTAACCATGTTAGTAACGGCTTATATTCCAATTAGTAAAGCTGCCGGAAAAAAACTATTAGTTGCTATTTTTGGTTTTGGGGTTTGTATCATTGTTTTTGGAGCCTCCTCTGTATTTTGGATTTCAGTTGTTGCCCTGTTTTTTAGCGGTGTAACAGATGGCGTTTCTATGGTGATAAGACAAACGATTCTTCAACTTAAAACTCCAGATGAAATGCGAGGAAGAGTTTCTTCTGTGAATTCAATGTTTGTTGGGTCATCTAACGAGCTTGGGGCTTTTGAAAGTGGGCTAACAGCAAAATTAATGGGAACAGTTACTGCTGTAATTTTTGGAGGAACTATGACGCTACTAACAGTTGTAACAACAGGAATCTTAAACCCAACTTTAAGAAACCTCGACCTTACTAAAGACTTAGAAGAACACGAAAAAAGCGAGTAAATTAATTAAAAGTAGTAATTAATTCCAGCGCATTATTTAGCTCTTCCTTCTTTCTATTAAGGACTTCTTTTTTCCATGAAAGATGTTTCGCAAATTCAATTAAAACAAGAGTTAGGTTCTCATAAACACTTTCTATATTAAAGTATGCCCTTCCGGTTCTTCTAATAAAAAAGTCTGTAAGAGAACAAGTCATTTCATAATGAATCGTATACCAAACTTCTGCTTTTATCATTTTTTCTTGTGGCGTCCCTTTCTCTAATTCATTGTATTTTTTAAGAATAATATCAGTTTGCTTTCCATAGTTATAAACAAGATATTGAGCGTCTTTTTCATTAAACTTATCTTTAAAAATTCTCTTATAAATTAGGTTAATATAACTTTTTACATCATCAAAATCTTCAAATTTACCGCCAGAAAGCATGATGTGTTCTGTTTGTGTTTTTTTAAATTCTTTAGAGAATTGCCTAAGGTGTTTTTTAGCAACCAAGTCAACAATTCGTTCCGCCATTTTACGATACCCCGTTAGCTTTCCTCCAGCAATAGAAATTAATTCTGATTTAGCCACAAATATTTCATCTTTTCTTGACAATTCAGAAGCGGGTTTTCCCTCTTCGTGAATTAGTGGGCGAAGACCTGCCCAAGAAGATTTTATATCATCAATAGAGATCAATACATCAGGAAACATATTGTTTACTGCGGCTATAAGATACATTGCGTCTACCAAATCTGTTTTAACTTCATTTTTATTACCCTGATAGTTTGTATCTGTTGTTCCAAAGTAAGTACTTTTACCCCTAGGTATTGCAAACATCATTCGCCCATCAGGAACATCAAAATATACAGACTGCTTTACAGGTAGTTTATCGTAATTAACCACTAGGTGAACCCCTTTAGACAATCGTAGTTTTTTGTTAGTGTTAATTTGATTTTTTAACCGTAAACTGTCTACCCACGGCCCCGTAGCATTAATCACATATTTTGATTTAATGTTAAAAATTGTATTGGATAAGTTGTCTTTTACTGTTGCACCTGCAATCCTTTTCTCTTCATACAAAAACTCTAAAACTTCAGCATAATTAATAGGTTTTGCATTGTAATCTAAAGCTGTTTTAATAAGCTCTAGCGTTAAACGAGCATCATCTGTTCTATACTCTGCATAGTAACCAGCGCCCTTTAAAATATTTTTAGGAAGAAGAGGCTCTTTTTTTAAAGCTTCATTTTGACTTAACATTTTACGCTTGTCTTCCCCTTCAACAGCCGCTAAAACATCATACACCTTCAAGCCGACAGATGTTAACCAAGAACCGTAAGTTCCACCCTCAACAAGGGGCAATATCATTTTTTCAGGAACAACAAGATGTGGTGCTAATTTATGTACAATTGCACGCTCCATACCTACTTCTTTAACCAACCAAAAATCAAACTGTTTTAAGTATCTTAATCCACCATGAATTAACTTTGTAGATTTACTACTAGTTCCAGAAGCAAAATCGTTTTTCTCTACAAGAGCCACTTTCATTCCTCTAGAAGCAGCATCTAAAGCAATACCCGCACCTGTGATACCTCCACCAACAACCAACAAATCGAATTCATTTGATTTTAATTCATTTATGGTATTCTCTCTGTCAAAAAAAGAAAAACGGTTCATAATGCCTTCAAATAGAGATAATTTAAAAATGTCTCCGCGGAGGAGAAGAATTAAATATATTGTTTTTTTATCAATTAAAAATTGAGAACGGTAAGTTTACTCTTGTTTAGAGACAATTCCCCTCTTTTTAAGTTCAGGAATCATTCTTAAAGCCCCTTCTTTAATTGTATTTTCTTTAAAAGTAAACGTTTTATCATATAAACGATCCTTAACAAAAAAAGTAACTTGAAATTGATTTGTAAGCTTAAACAAATCAGGCTGTATCCACTCTATTTTAGCAAATGAATGTGCGTCTAAAACATCAATTTTTTTACGCATAACTGAGCTTATGTTTTTATCACCAAACCCCTTAGAAACAATTACCATCATTTCTAGACGGAAACTGTTGTTATTTACAAGATAAACATTCCAATCGTTTGTGTTATAAATAGTGTTGTATTCATATACAATAGCCATTTCAACATCAGAAATTTCAGGAATTATAATGTCTTTCTTCATAGAGCTACTTGAGGTTATCGAGATGATTTCACGTATCTTCTGACAAAATGGAATTATAGTACAGATTTAAATTGCCCAAGAAAACGAACATCATTTTCATAAAACATTCTAATGTCTGGAATTTGATATAGCAACATAGCAATTCTCTCTATTCCCATTCCAAAAGCATATCCGCTGTATATAGAAGGATCTATATTACAATTTTTAAGTACGTTAGGGTCTACCATTCCGCAGCCCATAATCTCTAACCAACCAGTACCCTTTGTAATCTTATAATCTGTTTCAGTTTCTAGCCCCCAGTAAATGTCAACTTCTGCACTAGGTTCTGTAAAAGGAAAATAAGATGGTCGTAAACGAATTTTAGATTTCCCAAACATTTCTTTAGTAAAGTACAATAAGGTTTGCTTTAAATCTGCAAAAGAAACATCTGTATCTATATATAAACCCTCTACTTGATGGAATATACAATGTGCTCTAGCAGAAATATCTTCATTTCTAAAAACTCTTCCAGGAGAAATTGTTCTTATAGGAGGTTTATTATTTTCCATATAACGAACTTGAACAGATGATGTATGTGTTCTTAGTAAAGTATCAGGGTTTTTATCAATAAAAAAAGTATCCTGCATATCTCTTGCGGGATGGTATTCTGGAAGGTTAAGCGCTGTAAAATTATGCCAATCGTCCTCTATTTCTGGGCCCTCTGAAACTGTGAATCCGATTCTATTGAAGACATCAATAATCTTATTCTTCACCAAAGAGATGGGGTGCCTAGAACCCAATTGTATTGGTTCAGAAGGCCTTGTTAAGTCTCCATAAATTTTTTTTTCACTACCAGAGTCTTCCAGAGCATTATTTAAAAAAACAACTTTGTCTTCCGCAGTTTTTTTAAGAGTATTTAAAGCTTGTCCAAATTCTTTACGTAATTCAGCATCAACATTTTTAAATTCAGAAAATAAGCCCTTCAACACCCCCTTACTTCCCAGGTATTTAATCCTAAAAGTTTCTATCTCTGCTTTAGAAGTTGCTTTAAATAAATGGACTTCTTCTATGAGTTCTTTAACCTTGTCTAACATGTTTTGCAATGAAATAAATATTGTACAAATTTACATTTTTTATAAGGAAAGTGATTCATTTTCCTTTTGAAAACTTAAATCCAAACGAAAACGATTGAATACTGATGCTTCAGAAGGAAACAAAACGTAAAAAGTATGATTAAGATATCTTAAAATATATATCTTTGTCGCAAATTTGAACAAGTAAACTACAAATCAAAAACAAACATATGGAAGCAAAAATAAATGCTTTTATGGACTTGGTGAAACAGAGAAATCATCATGAACCAGAATTCTTACAAGCAGTTCAAGAGGTTGCTGAAACAGTTATTCCTTATATTGTTAAAAATGACATCTATCATGGAAAGAATATTTTGCTTAGAATGGTAGAACCAGAAAGGTTAATATCTTTTAGGGTCTCATGGGTAGACGATACCGGAGAGATTCAAGTTAATAGAGGGTATAGGGTTCAAATGAATTCAGCTATTGGACCATACAAAGGAGGCTTAAGGTTTCATCCAACAGTTAATGCAAGTATTCTAAAGTTTTTAGCGTTTGAACAAGTCTTTAAAAATTCTTTAACAACACTCCCAATGGGTGGAGGAAAAGGAGGTTCAGATTTTGATCCAAAAGGAAAATCAGATAATGAAATCATGCGATTTTGTCATGCTTTTATGAGTGAATTATTTAGGCATATTGGCCATAATACAGACGTTCCCGCAGGTGATATTGGAGTAGGAGGAAGAGAGATTGGGTTTATGTTTGGAATGTATAAAAAACTTAAAAACTCTTTTACCGGTGTTTTAACTGGAAAGGGTGCTTCATGGGGGGGGTCTTTAA
>CAJQMN010000051.1 GCA_905479435.1 uncultured Flavobacteriaceae bacterium
TATTGTGTTTACGAACTCCCATTACCTACTATTTTTTACCTTTATTTTTTGCACCTGCATGCCCTCTAAAAGAACGTGTTGGTGAAAATTCTCCTAATTTATGTCCTACCATATTTTCAGTAACATAAACAGGAACAAATTGACGTCCGTTATGTACAGCGATAGTTTGACCAACGAAATCTGGTGAAATCATACTTGCTCTAGACCAAGTTTTGATTACAGTTTTCTTTCCAGCTTCTACATTAGCCATTACTTTTTTCTCTAACTTATAGTGAATATAAGGTCCTTTTTTTAATGATCTTGCCATGTCTTATTTCTTTCTACGTTCTAGAATATATTTATTACTTGCTTTGGTCTTAGATCTTGTCTTAAATCCTTTTGCTGGAATACCATTTCTAGATCTTGGATGACCTCCTGAAGATTTTCCTTCACCACCACCCATTGGATGATCAACTGGATTCATTACAACGGCTCTAGTTCTTGGTCTTCTACCTAACCATCTAGATCTACCAGCTTTACCTGAAACCAGTAATTGGTGATCTGAATTAGAAACCACTCCAATAGTAGCTGTACAGGTTAATAAGATTAATCGTGTTTCACCAGAAGGTAATTTAACCGTAGCATACTTACCATCTCTTGCCATTAATTGAGCAAATGAACCCGCAGAACGTGCCATTACAGCACCTTGACCTGGACGTAACTCAATACATGATATTGTAGTTCCTAAAGGAATATCACTTAAAGGCATTGTATTTCCGATTTCTGGTGCAACACCTGAACCTGAAATAATAGTTTGACCTACTTTTAAACCGTTTTGTGCAATCACATAACGTTTTTCACCATCAGTATAACTAACTAGCGCAATAAATGCTGTACGATTTGGATCGTATTCGATAGTTTTTACTGTAGCAGGAATACCGTTCTTATCTCTTTTAAAATCGATAATACGATATCTTTGTTTATGACCACCACCGATGTTACGGGTTGTCATTCTTCCTTGATTGTTTCGACCTCCAGATCTTTTATTCGGAGCTAATAAACTCTTCTCCGGCTTATCAGTTGTAATGGCGTCGTACCCATTTACAACTCTAAAACGCTGACCTGGTGTTATTGGTTTTAATTTTCTAACTGACATTTCTTCTTATCTTAAAGATTGTTATAAAAATCAATACTTTCTCCTTCTGCTAACTGTATAATTGCTTTTTTATACCCACCTTTTGTACCCGTTACTAAACCTTTTTTAGTGAATTTAGTATTCTTTTGTACTGGATAATTTAAAGTTTTTACACTAGAAATAGAAACACCGTAAGCAGTTTCAACTGCCTTTTTAATTTCTATCTTATTAGCCTTCTTATCTACTACAAATGCATAGCGGTTAAATAACTCACTATCATTAGTAGCTTTTTCCGTAATAATAGGTTTAATTAAAATACTCATCCTATTTACTTAAGTTGTTTTTAATTTCTTCTAAAGAGCTTTCTGAGATTACCACTTTACCAGCATTTAAAATACCGTATGTGTTAAGACCTGAATTGCTTACAACTTTAGATGTTTTTAAATTTCGAGAAGACAAATACACATTGTTATTTGATCCACTCATTACAAACAATGACTTTTTTGATTCTAACTCTAATGCTTTTAATACATTCGTGAAATTTTTAGTTTTCACGGTATCAAAATTAAAGTCTTCAACAACCATTAAGTTATTGTCTTTTGCTTGAATACTTAAGGCAGACTTACGTGCTAACTGCTTTAAGTTTTTATTCAATTTGAAAGAATAGCTTCTAGGTCTTGGTCCAAAAATTCGACCACCACCTCTAAAAACAGGAGATTTGATACTACCCGCACGAGCTGTACCTGTTCCTTTTTGTTTTTTAATCTTTCTTGTACTTCCTGCGATCTCTGCACGCTCTTTAGACTTGTGCGTTCCTTGTCTTTGATTTGCCAAGTATTGCTTTACATCTAAGTAGATAGCGTGATCGTTTGGTTCTATTCCGAATACTTCTTTAGAAAGCTCAACCTTTCTACCCGTATCTTTTCCATTAATGTCTAAAACTGCTACTTTCATTATTTCTGAATAGTTATGTAAGAATTTTTGTGACCAGGAACTGCTCCTTTAACAACAAGTAAGTTCTTTTCAGCAACTACTTTTAAAACTCTTAAGTTTTGAACTTTCACTTTTTCACCACCCATTCTTCCGGCCATTCTCATTCCTTTGAATACTCTCGCAGGATATGATGCAGCACCAATAGAACCTGGAGCTCTTAAACGGTTGTGTTGACCGTGAGTGGCTTGACCAACTCCGGCAAAACCATGACGTTTTACAACCCCTTGGAAACCTTTACCTTTAGAAACACCTGATACATCGACAAACTCGCCTTCTTCAAAGTGATCTACAGTAATTGAATCTCCTAAATTATACTCTTTTTCAAACCCTTGAAATTCAATGACTTTTCTTTTAGCAGTGGTGCCAGCTTTTTTAAAGTGACCGTCTAACGCTTTGTTAGAACTCTTTGCCTTTTTGTCATCGAAACCCAATTGTAACGCATTGTATCCGTCTACCTCTTCGGTTCTGACTTGGGTAACAACGCATGGACCTGCTTCGATTACTGTACAAGGAATGTTCTTCCCGTTTTCATCAAATAAGCTGGTCATTCCGATTTTTCTTCCTATTAACCCAGACATTTAGTTAAAATTTTAGACGATTAGATGTTTTCCAGCGCGTCTATATTAATATTATTGTTTTGAAACCTAAGTTTCTGCATTTGTCTTTAAAATTCCTCTAAAAAAAAAAGCGTAAAACAAACGCTACGCTAATTTGTTTTTTCCGTTTTTCCTTCGCGAAACGCTCCAGACATGTTAATGCTCCCATTTTGCTAGGCTTGCTTGAACAAATTCAACGCAATTTTAGCTAATGGTCTGCAAAAGTAATAAATTTATTTTGATTATTATACTCATATCCTAAAAAATAAAGGAACTTATTTTTATTTTTAATCAAGATATTTTCACAGCAAAAAAAAACGAGTTGTCTGCAGCAGACAACTCGTGTAATTCTTGGTTTAGGTAAGTGCTTTAATTAGAGGTGTAATACAATTCTACTTTATAATTAGTTGCAGCAGGTAAGCAATAATTCATCATGCCATTACCGGTTACAAATTTATTGGTTGCACTATCGTAAGAACCTGTGGCCACTAAGACTTGGGTTCCAGTACTGTCACATATAATGGCTTTTCTGAAATTAACTACTGTATTTTCTGGCAATACTGTAGTTCCTAAATCCATATGTGTAGT
>CAJQMN010000052.1 GCA_905479435.1 uncultured Flavobacteriaceae bacterium
TGTAGTTAAAAAGACATTTGAATAGCCCTTAAACTCTTGAATGTTATCTAAATTTCTTTTTGTTAGATACAACGATGTAATTGCGTTTTCAGAGATCAATCCAATTGCTATAGAGCACCCTAAATTTCCTGTTCCTATGGCTATTTTCATAATTTGTTTATTTTTTATATGTTGTTTTTACTCTGCTCAAACACTATTTTTTAGGAGACTGAGCGGAGTCGAAGTTTAAAAACATGTTGCTTTTAACTTTAAACCTTCAGTTTCTTCAAATCCAAACATAAGGTTCATGTTCTGAACAGCCTGGCCTGAGGCCCCTTTTAACAAGTTATCAATACAACTTGTAATTAATAATTTATTATCATGCCTATGCAAATGAATGAGGCATTTACTTGTATTTACAACTTGCTTTAAATGCAATTCTTCATTAGAAATAAAAGTAAATACAGCATCTTTATAAAAATGTCTATATAACTTTACAGCCTCTTCTAAGCTTCCTAAAAACTTTGTGTAAATTGTTGCATAAATTCCTCTAGAAAAATTTCCTCTAGCTGGTATAAAGTTGATCTCCTTAGTAAAAACTTGCTGCAACTGTTTTACGGATTGATGAATCTCTTCTAAATGCTGATGATGAAACGGTTTATAAGTAGAGAAATTATTATCTCTCCAGGTAAAGTGGGTTGTTTTAGACAAGGAAGTACCTGCACCAGAAGCACCAGTAACCGCATGAACATGAACATCATCTTTTAATAAACCATTAGCCGCTAGTGGTAAAATACCTAGTTGTAAAGCCGTCGCAAAGCAGCCTGGATTTGCAATAGCTTTGGCTTGCTTAATTTTTTCTTTTTGAAGTTCTGGTAGGCCATACACAAACTCTCTTCCTTGAAAGTAAACATCTTTTTTTAATCTAAAATCTGTACTTAAATCAACAATTTTTGTTGTTAAAGAGAATGAAAATTCCTCTAAAAAAGCTTTTGAATTTCCATGCCCTAAACATAAAAAAAGAACATCCACTTTTAAATTAACTTCACTGGTAAAAACTAAGTCTGTATCACCTACTAAATCTTGATGTATAGCACTTACTTTATTTCCTGAGTTAGAGGTACTATAGATAAAATTAATAAACACTTCTTTGTGATGTAATAAAATTCTAATTAATTCTCCGGCGGTATAACCTGCCCCTCCAATTATTCCTGCTTTAATTTTCATATATATAATTTTTAGCTCTAAATTATGTGGCTTCGACTTCGCTCAGCCACCAAGTACTTTTATAAAAATTCCTCTGCGAGGATCATTTGTGTATGTTTTGAAATATTTTACTCTGATTTGCATATATTTTTATAAACCCTTTCGCCTCATCAGCTGTCCAAGCTTTATTTTCTTCACCATAACAACCAACAGCAGAATTCATTAAATCGTTCTCAGAACTAATACCATTTAAGGTAAAATGGTATGGCTTTAAAGTAACAAAAACATCACCAGATACATTTGTTTGACTACTTTCTAAAAAAGCTTCTAAGTCTCTCATCACTGGATCTAAAAACAAGCCCTCATGTAAGTGTGTCCCATACCAATTTGCCAGATACTCTTTGTGTTGTAGTTGCCATTTAGTAAGCGTATGCTTTTCCAATAAATGATGTGCTTTAATAATAACACTAGCTGCAGCAGCCTCAAAACCAACTCTACCTTTAATCCCTATAATAGTATCACCTACATGAATATCTCTTCCAATGGCATATTGAGAGGCTAATTTATTTAAGGTTTCAATAATTTCCTGTGGCAAGCCAACTTGGTTATTAACAGCTATTATTTCGCCTTTAGAAAACGTTAATTTTACGAGTTCATTTTCTTTTTTTTCTAGCTGAGATGGATAGGCTTCTTCTGGTAGAGGCTTATTTGATGTTAGTGTTTCTGAGCCACCAATACTGGTTCCCCACAAACCCTTATTAATAGAGTATGTTGCTTTAGACCAAGGCATGTCTATTCCTTTTGATACTAAATAATCTATTTCTTGCAGTCTTGTTAATTGCAGATCTCTAATGGGAGTAACAATTTTAATTTCTGGTGCTAGTGTTTGAAAAATTAAATCAAATCTTACCTGGTCGTTTCCTGCTCCTGTACTTCCATGAGCTATAAAATCTGCTTCAACTTCTTTAGCATATTCAATAATTTTAATGGCTTGCATACTTCTTTCTGCGCTTACAGATAAAGGGTAGCAGTTATTTTTTAAAACATTCCCGTAAATTAAAAATTTGACTACTTTTTGATAGTAGGTATCAACAGCATTGATGTTTTTATAAACACTTACTCCCATTGCGTACGCTTTCTTTTCTATACTATTTATTTCTAATTTTGTGAATCCACCAGTATTTACAGATACTGCATGAACTTCATAATCTAAATCTTTAGAGAAATGAACAGCACAATAAGAGGTGTCTAAACCACCACTATAGGCTAATACAAGTTTCTTTTTCATAGGTTTGAGTTTAAATTCTCTAATTGATATTTCACTTGTTGTTGTTTTTCTTAGTGTCTTTATAAAGGTCTTTCGGTAAAAAGAGTGTTTGTTTAATCTGTTTTAACCTTTGAAATACTTTCATTTTAGTTTTTTTAGATCTTTGCTTCATTAGATTAGGATCAAATAACATCCCTGTACATAAACACATACTTTGAGAT
>CAJQMN010000053.1 GCA_905479435.1 uncultured Flavobacteriaceae bacterium
TCAGAATCAATTTCTCCAATGTCTCCAGAGTGAAGATATCCATCCTTTATAGTTTCAGAGGTCAAATCATCTCTTTTATAATAGCCTTGCATCACACAATGTCCCTTCATTAATATTTCACCGTCATCAGCAATTTTTATTTCAATACCTTTAAGAGGTTTTCCAACAGTTCCAATTTTTAAACCATTGTTCCTTAAATCATTTAATGTAGCTCCTGGTGATGATTCAGTCATCCCATAGCCCTCATAAACAGGAATTCCAGCTGCTGTGAAAACTTTTATTAACCGAGGTTGAAGAGGAGCACTTCCGGAAATCATGAATTCTAAATTATTACCCAAAGCTTCTTGCCATTTTCCAAAAATTAACTTTCGAGCAATATTGAGTTGAAAATGATACCAAAATCCATTTTTGTTGTAAGGTTCATATTGTTCTCCAAGTTTTAACGCCCAAAAGAAAAGCTTTTTCTTTACCCCTGATAACTTACTTCCTTTGTCTACAATTTTATCAAATATTTTTTCTAAAAGTCTTGGAACTACTGCAATCATATTAGGTTTAACCTCTCTTATATTATCTCCTAATAATTCTATGCTTTCTGCAAAAAAAATACTGATTCCCATCATTTGACAATAATATCCTGATACTCTTTCAAAGACGTGACTTACGGGAAGGTAACTTATCGTTCTTTTACCAGCTCCATTAAGATCCAATCTATCTGCAGTAACTTTAATATTTTGAACAATATTATCATGTGACAACATAACCCCTTTTGGTGTTCCTGTAGTACCTGAAGTATAAATTATGGTAGCTATATTTTGAGGACTTATATTATTTTTGATATTCTCAATCTTAGATTGAAAATTTTTATTTTTCCCAAGTTCTAAAAAAGAGTTCCAACCAATTTTAGGGTTGTCATCAAGACGAAAAACTTCTTCAAGTTGAGTTTTACTTTGAACAGCTTTAACCTTTTCATAAATCTCATCTCCTGCAATAAAGCAATATTTAGAATCTGAATGATTTAATACATATTCATAATCTTTTTCAGATAGTGTAGCATAAAGAGGAACATTTTGTGCACCTATTTGTAAGATTCCAATATCTAAAAAGTGCCATTTTGGATGGTTTACAGGAACTATAATTGCAATTTTATCATTTGGTTTAATTCCTAAGGTTAATAGAGAGCTACTAACTTGGTTGGCAATAGTAATAAATTCTTCACTAGAATAACTTATCCATTTGCCATTCTCTTTGTAAACTAATGCTTCTTTTTGTGGATAGTTGCAGTTTTGATATTCAATACAATCAAAAACTCGAGTTATTTTTTTCGTCATAATTATTTAATATGACGACAAGATAAAAAAAATAGGCTTCATTTCTGAAGCCTAGATAATTGATGTAAAAATTTTTACCCCTAAAAATGAAAAATCAATCATTGCAAATCTAGGTAAAAAAACTATATAAACAATAGAATTTATTTTTTTTTTGAGAAAAACAGAAATAAACAAGATTATTTTATTTTTTTATTTAACCAGCGCCTAGCATTCACAAATGCTTCTATCCATGGAGAAACTTCATCTTTTCTATTTTCAATATAATTTGCCCAATTCCATTGATATGTAGATCTTTCTATATGAGGCATGGTAACTAAATGTCTACCTGACTTATCACACATCATGGCTGTATTAAAATCAGAACCGTTTGGATTGTGTGGGTAGGCATCATAGGTATATTTGGCAACAATTTCATACTTGTCCTCAGGGTAGGGGAAGGTAAACTTACCTTCACCATGAGATATCCAAACTCCAAGTGTAGTACCTGCCAAGCTTGATAACATCACAGAATTGTTTTCTTGAATTTTTACAGAAGTGAAAGCACTTTCGTGCTTCTTAGAATCATTATAAGTCATTTTTCCATGGATTTCATGTTCTGGATTTATTAATCCTAATTCCATCCATAACTGACATCCATTACATATCCCTACACTCAAAGTATCTTCTCTATCAAAGAAAGATTTTAGTGCTTTTTTTGCTTTCTCATTGTATAAGAATGCACCAGCCCATCCTTTTGCAGAACCAAGAACATCAGAATTAGAAAAACCGCCAACAGCTCCAATAAATTGAATATCTTCTAAGGTTTCTCTACCAGATATTAAATCTGTCATGTGAACATCTTTAACATCAAAACCTGCTAAATACATAGCGTTTGCCATTTCACGCTCAGAATTACTTCCTTTTTCACGAATAATAGCTGCTTTTGGCCTTGGTTGATTTGTATTTATTTTAGGAAGTTTTCCTGAAAAATTAGAAGGAAATTTAAATTGTAAAGGTTGTTTTTTGAAATTTTTGAATCGATGTTCAGCTAAACCATTTGAAGTTTGTTTTTTATCCAATAAATAAGAGGTCTTAAACCAAGTGTCTCTAACTGATGAAACATCAAAGTTAAAGAGGTCATCGTTGTTTTTTATTGTTACAGTTCCTTTTTTTTCAACTTGCCCAATCTTAAAAAACTCAATAGTATTCTCTTGTAAAGTTTTTTCAATAGAAGCATCACCTTGAAATACAATTCCAGCATTTTCTGAAAATAAAAGCTTAATAGAATCATTTTCAAATAATGAGCTAAGGTCTATATTAGCTCCAATATTATTATCTGCAAAACACATTTCAAGTAAGGTTGTAATTAACCCACCAGAAGCTACATCATGTCCAGAGTATATTCGATCTTCTTTGATTAGGTTTTGAATGGTGTTAAATGTGTTTTTCACAAAAGCTACATTTTTTACATCAGGAGCTTCATTACCAATGGTATTTAAAATTTGATTAAAAGAGCTACCACCTAATTTGAACGAATCTTGTGAAATATTTATATAATATATATCCCCCCCATTAAGTTTGAAAACTGGTTCAATAACTTTTTTAATTTGAGTACAGTTTCCTGCAGCCGATATGATAACAGTTCCAGGAGAAATAACCTCTTCTTTAGGATACTTTTGTTTCATAGATAATGAATCTTTACCAGTAGGAACATTGATTCCAAGTTCAATTGAGAATTTAGAAATTGCTTCTACCGCTTCATAAAGACGAGCATCTTCACCCTCATTTTTACATGGCCACATCCAGTTTGCAGATAAAGAGACACTTTTTAAATTGTCTTTCAATGGGGCCCAAATCATATTTGTTAGTGCTTCAGTAATAGCATTCCTGCTTCCAGCTTTCGGGTCTATTAAAGCGGCTATGGGAGCATGTCCAATCGTAGTAGCAACTCCTTCTTTACCATTGTAATCTAATGCCATAACACCAACATTATTGAGAGGAATTTGTAAAGGTCCTACACATTGTTGTTTGGCAACTTTACCCCCTACACATCTATCTACTTTATTTGTTAACCAATCTTTACAAGCTACTGCCTCTAATTGTAAAACTTGATCTAAATAAATATGTAAATTTTTGATTTTATATCTAGGGTTTTTATAATTCCTTTGTATTGTTTTATCAGTCATTATGGTTTTAGGAGAGCTTCCAAACATATCCTCAAGTGCCATATCCATAGGGGTATCTCCATTGGTTTTAGAGGAAAATGTAAATCTATTATTACCAGTAACATCGCCAACTGTATACATAGGTGAGCGTTCTCTTTCAGCTATTTTCTGAAGGGTGTCTGAATGTTTCTCAGCTATAACTAAGCCCATTCTTTCTTGCGATTCGTTCCCAATGATCTCTTTTGCAGATAATGTAGGATCACCTACGGGTAGTTTATCTAAATTGATTATACCTCCTGTATCCTCAACTAATTCAGATAAACAATTTAAATGGCCTCCCGCGCCATGATCATGAATTGAAACAATAAAATTTTCTTCACTTTCTATCATACCTCTTACTGCATTTGCAGCACGTTTTTGCATCTCAGGATTAGATCTTTGAACAGCATTAAGTTCAATTCCAGATGCAAATTCTCCTGTGTCTGCTGAGGAAACCGCAGCTCCACCCATTCCAATTCTATAGTTTTCTCCACCTAAAATGATAATTTTGTCACCTTCTTTTGGAGTATCTTTTAACGCTTGGTTAGCTTTCCCATATCCTATCCCTCCAGCTTGCATAATCACTTTATCAAACCCAAGTTTTCTTGACGCTGATGCACTAGAAGAAGGATTTTCCTCATGTTCAAAAGTTAGAATGGATCCAGTTATGAGTGGTTGCCCAAACTTATTTCCAAAGTCAGAGGCTCCATTTGATGCTTTTATTAAAATATCCATGGGAGTCTGGTATAACCAATGTCGCTCTTTCATTTTTTGTTCCCAAAATCGATCTTTAGTTAAACGTGAGTACGATGTCATATACACAGCAGTTCCAGCTAAAGGAAGAGATCCTTTTCCACCTGCCAATCGGTCTCTAATTTCACCACCAGACCCGGTAGCAGCTCCATTAAAAGGTTCAACAGTAGTGGGGAAGTTGTGGGTCTCTGCTTTTAAAGAAATTACAGAATCAAATTTTTCTGTTTTATAATAGTCTGGAATGTCTGCTCTTTTTGGTGCAAATTGTTCTACCGAAGGTCCTTTTATGAATGCAACATTGTCCTTATAAGCAGAGACAATATCATTGGGGTGTTGTTTAGAGGTTTCTTTAATCATCTTGAAAAGAGAGGTGGGTTTTTCCACACCATCAATAACAAAAGTTCCATTAAAAATTTTATGTCTACAATGTTCAGAATTTACCTGTGAAAATCCAAAAACCTCAGAATCCGTTAGTTTTCTATTAATTTTTTTAGAAACCTCTTCTAAATATGTGATTTCTTCTTCATTTAGAGCCAATCCTTCTTTGGTGTTGTATGAAGCTATATCATCAATTAAAGAAATAGGTTCTGGTTGAACATCTATGGTAAATATATTTTGATCTAGAGTAGAGAATTTTTGAAAGATCATAGCATCGTAATCAGTAAAGTCTTTATCAACATGATTAAATTCTTCTATCCTTTTAATACCTGAAATCCCCATATTTTCTGTGATTTCTACAGCATTCGTACTCCAGGGAGTTATCATTGCAGATCTTGGGCCAATAAAGAAATCATCTATAGATGCTACTTCTTTATTAGTTTCTTTTGAGATTAGCTCAGAGCAAGAAAATAACCAAGTTAGTTTAGTTTTATCTTCTTTACTTAATTCTTCTGTTGTTTGAACAGCAAATACCTTGCTGTTTGGGTTTCCAAAGAAATTGATCATTCTGAATATGATTAGTTATATTATAAAAGCAAATTTAAAAACTTTCACTCTTAAGTTTAATAATCTAAACCTCTTTTTTGAAAGGTTATAAATCATTTATCAACAAAAAATTAATATATTTAGATATTATATATGTGATAGTATTCTTTGGAATAATATTAAGCTTTAATTTAAAACATTAACTATATCATATTCAAAACACCTTACGTTAAATTATACAACGAAAATATAGTCTTAGTATTAAATTCATATTATGAAAAAAATTTCAAAATTAGTGACCTTAATAGGCCTTCTTTTTATTTTGATTAGCGGAACAATAGATTTGGACGATTTATTTAATTACGAAACCCAAAACATTCCCTCATATATAACAAAAGATAATACACCAGAAACCAATCAGATTAACAATGAAATAACTACGTTAGGGAGGGTTCTATTTTATGATAAAAATTTATCTGAAAATAATACAATAGCTTGTGCAAGTTGTCATCAACAAGCTTTTGCTTTTAGCGATCCTTTAACTTCTAGTGTTGGATTAAACGGAGGTAATACAGGAAGACACTCTATGCGTTTAGTGAACAGTCGATTTTCAAATGAAGAAAAATTTTTTTGGGATGAACGAGCAACTAGTTTAGAAAATCAAGTAACTCAACCCATTCAAGATCATATAGAAATGGGCTTTAGTGGAACTAATGGTGATCCAGATTTCAATGAATTAATAGCAAAGCTTTCGGCAATAGATTACTATCAAACCTTGTTTGATTTTGCTTATGGGAATTCTACTATTAATGAAGATAAAATCCAAAGAGCTTTGTCTCAGTTTATAAGAAGTATTCAATCTTTTGATTCTAAATTTGATGAAGGTTTTTTGCAATCTCCAAACTTAAATGCACCTTTTCCAAATTATACTCCCCAAGAAAATTTAGGGAAACAGTTATTTTTAAATCCACCTCCTAATGGTGGTGCTGGATGTGCTGGGTGTCATGCTCCACCTGAGTTTGATATAGACCCCAATACACTTAATAACGGAGTGATTGGAGTGATTGGAAGTACAACCGAAGTAGATTTGACCAATACACGTTCACCTTCTTTAAGAGATTTAGTTAATCCAGATGGAAGTTTAAATGGGCCATTGATGCACGATGGAAGTATGACTTCTTTATTACAAGTTATAAACCATTACAATAGTATTCCAAATAACCCAGCGAATAATAATTTAGACAATAGGTTACAAGGACCTGGAAATCAAACTCAACAATTAAACTTAACAATCAACGAAAAAAGTGCATTAGAAGCTTTCTTAAAAACATTATCGGGTTCAGATATTTACACTAATGAAAAATGGTCTGATCCTTTTGATGAAGAAGGAAATATTTCTATTGTAGGTGGGCAATTATCTATTAATGAAAATAGTTTTGAAAAGTCTATTACTGTTTTTCCAAATCCAGTTGAGACCGATATGAGTATCCAATTAGAAACCGGAAATTATACTACATTAATTTATAACCTTCAAGGCAAAATTTTATACAAGAAAAAGATTTTTGGGAATGAAAGTTTAAATTTACAAATCTTAACAAAAGGAATTTATTTATTATTGATTAAAGATAATGAATCCTCTAAAGTGTTTAAGAAGAGGTTTATAAAATTGTAAATAATTTAATTTAGAATTAATTCATTATTATTTTCTGATGAGCTTTCTGGTTATCGTTTTATAATTATTAGATATTTTAATCATATAAATTCCCCTATCGATTGAAGAAATATCAAGTTGAGGGTTTTCAGGATATATACTTTTTTCAAGTAGCTCCTTGCCAAGAATAGAGTAAATCTTAACTGTTACCTTTTCTTTATTGATAATTTGAATATAATTACCAACAGTGGGGTTTGGATATATAGTCGTTTGGTTATTTATTGAATAATCAGGGGTAGAGAGTAGTTCGCCCCAAATTGAATCCACATATTCTGGATAATCTATAAATGGATTTCTGTTTCCTTGAAAATTATAAGCTTCATTATTTCTCTTTATTTCACGAGAACTTACAGGATCAATTTGATGCCATTCACAAAGTAATTGCAAATACCATGTTTCATATACTTGATCATTAGTTCCATTTAATGGGTTATTAGTGGTCGTATGATTATCCCAAGAACTGTCCGTTACTTCATCTTCATATCTCACTGCAAAATACAATAGCATTCTAGCAATATCTCCTTTAAATTCATCTATGGGTTCAAAAACAACTCCAGAATATGTGTAAGCAGTATTTTGACCAACTTTTGAACCATTATTAGACATCCAAGTTGCATTGGTAACTTCACCAAAAGGATAATTGGCCCTTCTATTATTTACATAACCGTCAGTAGGTACAACATGATGAATGTCTGTTCGCATGGGAAGTTGCTCATTGAAAAAACCTTGGGGGAAAATATGTTCACGATTATAACAATCATTTTCGGAATTATAATTCCCGCAAGTTCTATCGTTATGATTGTAATTATAGGAATCACTTCCAGTAGGGTTTTCTGAATACATATCTAGAACAGTATTGTCATTTTCATAGAATGTATCATTGTCACTATCTATGTAGGCATCATATAAAGCACTATATCCTTGGTCTACATGACCGTTTGATATGATTGTTTTTAATTGTGTTTTTAAACTATATCCACTTCCTGTAGCAGAATTATAATATCCAGGTGGGATTTGGGCGTAAGAATTTATGCCTAATGTGATTAAAATGAGCCCAAGTATTTTTTTTGTCATCAAATTTTGATAATTTTTGTTGATATAGACAATCCTTTATGAGAAACTTTAATAACGTAAACTCCTTTAGATAATGTTGAAATATCTAATATTGAATCTGATTGATTAATGTTTGTATGGATCAATTTTTTTCCAAAGATACTAAATACTTCTACTTTTACATCCTGGCTGAATTTAATATTTAAAAAACCGTCTGAAGTTGGGTTTGGGTATACAGATAATTGTTTCCATTGATTTTCTTCAATACTCAGCGTAAGGTGAGTTCCACCGATATCATCAAAAGTATCCATAGGGAAAATTTCCCACTCATTATTGAGATCAAAATTTATATTAGGTTCAACTACTGTTGACTTCCTTCTCAGTGTTTTATCTTTTGCAAAATTTGAGCTTCCCCCACCAAATTCACCTACAATATCAATTAAAACATCATCTTTGAATAAGCCAATTGGATCATTTCCATTAAAGTTTAAAGGTTCTCCATAATTAGTGCTTTGGTTATTTACAACAACTATATCAGCCTGATCTAAAAGGATTTGAGAATTTGCATTTGCATTTATAATGACGATAACATCTCCTACATTAATTGTTCCAGTTAAATCAAATCTTTCTGACCATTCACCACCTCCGTTACTATCTCTTCTTAGGTTGTATCCATCAAGTTCTACAGGTGATGTTATTAAATTTGCAATTTCAATTGCTTTATTATTACTACTGCCCTCCACATACTCTGAAATTAAAAGTTCCATGGTAGTATTTGAATTACCGTCAGTTGTTGTTGCATTTACAGGAGCACTTTGTGCGGATGTATTATTCAATCCATCTACGGCTTCAAGCGTTACACTATAAGTAGTAGATGCTGTCAATTCATAAATAGTATACGAACTTATATTAATCATATCATGGAAAATATTATCTATATAAATATTGTAATGAATAACTTCAGTGTTGTCAGTAGATGGATCCCAAGTAATCTTAAACGAGACATCAGTTTCGTCACTAATAACAATGTTCATAGGTACTGAGGGAGCTTCTGTATCTTCCTGAGTAACTACTGTTAAGGGTGCACTTTGTGGAGATACATTATCTGCAATGTCTCTAGCTGATACAGTTAAATCATAGGTAATATTTGAAGATAGTCCAGTAATTGTATAGTTTATGTTTGAAGTTGAGGCTTCTAAATTTCCATCAACATAAACATCATAACTACTCACTCCAATATTATCAGTAGAAGCACTCCATGAGAGGTCAATCGAATATGTTGTAGTATTCGTAACTGTTAATCCAGAGGGCACTGAAGGGGCTTCAGTATCTGTATTAGAATAAATACCCCAAATGTCTTCAGCTTCCGGTCCGCCCCATATTCTTGTTGCTAATCTAGGATTATCTATAAATGGATTTCTATTTCCTTGTGCATCAGAATTAGAAGTATTTTCATGGTATGGATTACGCTGTTTTTCAATAGTTGAAACTGGATCATCAGCATTCCATTGTAAAAATAAATCAATCATATCATCTGGAGTATCTGAATTACTTCCAAATCCAACATTTGATGGTAAAGTTCTTTCATCATATCTCAAATACATATACATGATAATTCTTGCAACATCACCTTTCCACTCATCACCAGGATACCATCCAGTTCCTGTTGGCCCTGAATTTCCGGATCCAGCAATAAATTTTTTATTTCCTCTTGAAGAATTTCTTTGTGAGTCACAAGGCCTTAAATTATGAGCATCTGCATAAGGAGGGCCATTTGTTCCATCTTGATCTAAATCTGGAGTTGCTAAAGAGGTAGGATATACATGCTCTCTATTCCATAAACCAACACAACTATTTGATGTGCAATTATCATTAATATTTCTTTCACGGTCATTGGTGCTATTAGAGTCTGATCCGTTTTCAAACCCATAAATTAATAGAACCTCACTATTGTCAATAGGATTCATGTCGGTAACCATAACCGCATTCCATATACCAGGAGTGTAGGACAAATTGTTTGTGTGGGTTGTTATAATTTTGGTGGCAAGAGCTTCTTTTAAACTTATTCCAGTGAGATTTAAATTTACATCATCGTAGTAGCTTTCTTGAGCTAAGATAAAAATAGAATACAAGCTTATACTTAAAAAAAGTATTTGTTTTTTCATTATTTACGTAATAAAATTAATAATTACTCAATTACTTGAGTACTTAAAACAAAACTTTTTCAATGCATTTTTTTTTCACTTTTTCACATCTTTTTATCAAGATGTGGAGCATGTGATGCTCATCTATTCGCGTTCTAGTTGTGCCATATAAAATCCGTCAAATCCAGAAATATGTGCTAAAACTTTGTTGTCTTTTACTAATTTAAATTCTTTACCAGATTCTGAAGCTAAAAATTCAGCGATTTGATGCTGATTTTCTGACGGAAGAACAGAACATGTGGCATAGACTAATTTACCTCCGTGTTTCACCATTTTAGAATAGTGTTGTAAAATATCCTGTTGTACTTTTTTAATGTTATCAAGAAATTCGGGTTGAAGTTTCCATTTAGAATCAGGATTTCTTCTTAAAACACCCAATCCTGAACAAGGTGCATCTATTAAAACTCGATCAGCTTTACCGTATAATTTTTTTATTGGTTTAGTAGAGTCTATAACTCTAGTATCTATGTTGTGAACTTTGTTTCTACGTGCTCTTACTTTAAGTTTTCTTAATTTACTTTCGTAAATATCCATGGCAATTATTTGTCCTTTATTTTTCATAAAAGAAGCTAAATGCAATGTCTTTCCACCGGCACCTGCACAAGTATCTACAACCTTCATGCCAGGTTCAACATCTAAATATTCTGCCACCAATTGTGAGGAGGCATCTTGAACCTCAAAATATCCATTTTTGAAGGCTTCTGTTCTAAAAACATTAGCTCTTTCTATCAATCTTAATGCATCTTCATGATTAGGAATGAATTCAGTAAAAATACTTTCTTCACTAAGTATTTTTTGAAGTTCTTTCTTGGTTATATTTAGTGTATTGGTTCTTAAAATCACTTCTGCTTGTTTGTTAAGGGCAGCTAGTTCTTTTGTCCATAATTCTTCTCCAAGTTCAGAAATAGCAATATTGTCTATCCAGTCTGGAATTGATTCTCTGAATTTTCGTATTCTTGATAGCTCATCAAACTTTCCTTTTATTCTTCGTGTAGGAGTAGGTTCAATTTGATTCCAATCTGGCAAAGTAATGCCTTTTAATACACACCAAACTGAAAATATTCTCCATAAGTTATTTCTATCAAAAGGCTCCTTAACATTAGCTATTTCAGCATATAATCTTTTCCAGCGAACTATTTCATAAATGGTTTCTGCTACAAATTTACGATCACGGCTTCCCCATCGTTTATCTCTTTTTAATGCCTTTTCTACTGCTTTGTCTGCGTAAACACCTTCATTAAAGATATCACGAATACTATCTATGACGGTATATACTAAATTTCTATGTAACCTCAATATTGAAAATTTAACGCTACAAAGATAACAATAGACTTTGAGTAAAAAACCTTAATCGTTTTTCTTTTTGGGATCTTTTTTTAATTATTCTTATTCACAGAATAAATTGATTTAATATGATTAAATTCGCTACAAATAGTCTAATTGATGAACTTAAACAACCCTATTTATTACATTAATGGTGTTAGTAACGTTAGGGCTAGTTTAATTGCTGCTGAACTTGGTTTGTCTTCAATAAATGATTTACTTCATTTTTTTCCATACAGATATATAGATAGAACTAAGTTTTATAAAATTAATGAACTCATAGATAATAATTCGGACATCCAAATTATTGGAAGAATTACTTCACTTAAAACGATTCAACAAAAAAAAGGTAGCAGATTAATAGGGAAGCTTCAAGATGAAACGGGTGCTATGGAGTTGGTTTGGTTTAAAGGCCATAAGTGGTTAAAAGATGCCATTAAAATTAACACACCCTATGTTATTTTCGGTAAATTAAATCATTTTAAAGGTGTTTTCTCTATTGTTCATCCTGAAATGGATTTATTAGAAGATTACAAAAAAAAATTACAAACAAAGTTACAGCCAGTATACTCTTCAACAGATAGACTAGTAAATAATGGATTGAGTACTAAAATTTTCAGAGGCTATATTCAGAGTATTTTACTTCAAATTTATGAACAAATTCAAGAAAGTTTATCTACTGAATTAATTGTTAGTCAAGGTCTTATTGGTAAAAAAGAAGCGTTGCTTAATATTCATTTTCCAACATCTCCTGAAATGTTAGAAAAAGCTCAATATCGTTTAAAGTTTGAAGAATTATTTTTTATACAATTACAATTAGTTCGTAAAAAATTGATCAGAAAGAATAAAATTAGAGGCTATGTTTTTGAAAAAGTTGGAGCTGTTTTTAATGAATTTTACAGTCAATATTTACCTTTTGATCTCACTAATGCACAGAAAGTAGTACTTAAAGAAATTAGAACTGACGTTGCCTCTAACGCCCATATGAATCGCTTATTGCAAGGTGATGTTGGTTCAGGAAAAACTATAGTTGCTTTATTGGCAATGTTATTGGCAATAGATAATGGTTTTCAGGCGGCTATTATTGCTCCTACAGAAATTTTAGCAACACAGCATTTTAATGCTATTCAAGAGCTTTTACAGAAAATGAATATTTCTGTTGATTTACTAACAGGATCAAGTAAGGTGAAAAAAAGAAGAGAAATTCATGAAGGCTTAGAAAATGGGAAACTTAAGATATTAATAGGGACTCATGCCTTATTGGAGGATAAAGTAATATTTAAGAACTTAGGAATTGCCATTATAGACGAACAACATAGATTTGGTGTAGCACAACGTTCTAAAATGTGGCAAAAGAATACCTTACCTCCACATATTTTAGTGATGACAGCCACACCCATTCCTAGAACCCTTGCCATGAGTGTCTATGGAGATTTGGATATTTCTATAATTGATGAATTGCCACCCGGTAGGAAGGAAGTAAAAACAGTTCATCGATACGATAGTAATAGATTAGCTGTATTCAAATTTATGAAACAAGAAATAGAAAAAGGTAGGCAAGTCTATGTAGTATATCCATTAATTCAAGAATCTCAAGCTATGGATTATAAAGATTTAATGGATGGTTATGAGAGTATTTCAAGAGAATTTCCTGTGCCAGAATACCAAATCAGTATTGTTCATGGTAAGATGAAAGCAATTGACAAGGAATATGAAATGCAGCGTTTTGTGAAAGGAGAAACTCAGATAATGGTTGCAACTACCGTAATAGAGGTAGGGGTTAACGTGCCAAATGCAAGTATTATGGTAATTGAAAGTTCAGAACGTTTTGGTTTAAGTCAATTGCATCAATTAAGAGGTAGAGTAGGAAGAGGTGCAGATCAGAGTTATTGTGTCTTATTGTCTAGTTTTAAATTATCATCTGAGGCAAAAAAAAGATTAAAAACGATGGTTGAAACCTCAGATGGGTTTAAAATTGCCGAGGTAGATTTAAAATTACGTGGACCAGGAAATATGATGGGTACTCAACAAAGCGGTGTGTTAAATTTAAAAATTGCAGATGTTGTAAAGGATAGCCCAATTCTTTTCAGAGCGAGAAATTCAGCTCTAGAAATTTTACAAGATGACCAAAACCTTACTAAGATTAAAAATAATAGGATTCAAAAAACATACACTGAAATATCCAAAACAACAGGGGCTTGGTCAAATATCAGTTAGTACTCCATTTAGGTTTTTCTTTTAAAATTTTTTTATAAATGGGACAGTTTTTTTGATGAGCTCCCTTTAAGTATCCTGTACTCATTAAAAATTCATTAGTAATTTCTCCTCCAGTAAACTTAAATGTTTTCTTAAATAATTTGACCCATTCTTCTTTCGTCTTTGGATGATTATTATTTAGCCAAGATTGAAAAGAACCAAACTTTTTTTGAATTTCTATTAGTATTTGAGCATTGTGAATCACTGCATTTATTTTAAGTCTATTTCTTACAATTCCTGCATCATTCAATAAACGTTCACGTGCTTTATCGTTATAATTAGCAATTGTTTTAATTGAGAAGTTTGAATAAGCTTTTCTGAAATTTTCTTGTTTATTTAGAATAGTATTCCATGATAGACCGGCTTGATTTATTTCTAAAATTAACCTACCAAATAACTCATTATCACAATCTAATGGGTATCCGTATTGCGAGTCGTGATAGATTTTATGGACATTGTTTTTATCCAATTTTTTTGTAAAATCGCAATAAGTAGATTCATTAGCCATGTATAAATATAATTTGTAATTTAACGATAGGGAGTTTTTTTATGCCTCTAGGACTTAAGATAGTAGTTAGTTTTTTATGTTCTTAAAAATAAATGTAAATCATAATATTTTTTATCTTGGAAAGATATTAAATTTTACTCTTTGTAAAATCTTAAAAATCTTCCCTAAAAAAACTTTAATTTCTTTAAATTTGCAACTAAATCTAAAACATTAGATGAAAATATCATATAACTGGTTAAAACAATTTTTACAAACAGATTGGGAAGTAAATAAGACAAGTGAATTATTAACTGACCTTGGTTTAGAAGTTGAAGGAGTAGAGACCATTGAGTCTATTAAAGGGAGTCTTGAGGGAGTTGTAGTAGGAGAAGTATTAACATGCATTCAACATCCTAATGCAGATCGTTTAAAACTAACAACTGTAAATTTAGGATCCGGAGATCCAGTTCAAATTGTTTGTGGAGCTCCCAATGTTGCTGAAGGTCAAAAGGTTCCTGTAGCTACAATAGGAACTATGTTGTATGATGATTCAGGTTCTGGTTTTAAAATTAAGAAAGGAAAAATTCGAGGAGAGGAAAGTCATGGAATGATTTGTGCTGAAGATGAATTGGGTTTAGGGACTAGTCATGAGGGTATTCTAATTCTTGATGATCAATTAAAACCAGGGACTAAAGCAGCTGACGTCTTCAATATAGAGATTGACAAAGTTTTTGAAATTGGTTTAACTCCAAACCGAGCAGACGCTATGAGTCATTATGGAGTTGCTAGAGATTTTCGTGCTGGATTAATTCAACATGGTATTAACCTAGAGCTCATTTCCCCGTCTGTTAGTGATTTTCAGGTAGATGAAAGAAGACTAAGAATAGATGTTGAAGTAGATAAAAAAGAATCTGCACCTCGTTATTGTGGAATATCAATTGTGGATGTTGAAGTAAAAGATTCTCCTGAATGGATTCAAAACCGCCTTAAATCCATTGGTTTAACTCCTAAAAATAACATCGTAGACATTACTAATTATGTTTTACATGAATTAGGACAACCTCTACATGCATTTGATGCAGAAAAAATAGAGGGTAATAAAGTTGTTGTAAAAACATTAAAATCTGGCACAAAATTCACCACTTTAGATGGTGTTGAAAGAGAATTACATTCTGAAGATATCATGATTTGTGATGCGGCCTCAAATCCGTTATGCATTGCAGGTGTTTTTGGAGGCATACATTCTGGTGTAACAGAAAAAACGACTTCTATATTTTTAGAAAGTGCTTATTTTAATCCTGTTTCCATACGAAAAACAGCTAAAAGACATGCGTTAAATACTGATGCCTCATTTCGTTTTGAACGAGGGATTGATATTAATTTCACGAAATATGCATTAAAGCGTGCAGCAATTTTAATAAAGGAATATTCAAATGGGAAAATAGCATCTGATGTAATGGATTTTTATCCTGAAAAAATGGAAGATTTCCAAGTTTTCTTTTCTTATGACAATGCTTTTAGATTAATTGGTCAAGAAATAGATAAAGAAACTATTAAAAATATTTTAGCTTCATTAGAAATTAAAATAAGTAGTGAAACCGAAGCAGGTCTTGGCTTAACAATACCATCATTTAGGGTAGATGTTCAAAGAGAAGCAGATATTATAGAAGAAATTCTTAGAGTTTATGGTTACAATAATATCAAGTTTTCTCACAAATTAAACTCATCAATTTCTTTTAACAGTAATAAAGATACTTTAGTAGAAAATGTTGTTGCTAACCATTTAACATCATTAGGTTTTAATGAAACAATGGCTAATTCTTTGACAAAAGAGGAGTATATTTCTCTCTCTAAAAATTTAAAAACAGAATTTAATGTAAGCATGTTAAATCCATTAAGTAATGATCTAAAAGTATTAAGACAATCATTACTTTTTAGTGGATTAGAATCTATATCCTATAATCTCAACAGAAAAAACAATTCATTGAAATTATATGAATTTGGGAAAACATATCATAAGTATGAACATGGATATCAAGAAGATAAACACTTAACTATTTTTATTTCAGGAGCAAGAACTAAAGATACTTGGACAAGCCCATCACAAAATTCAGACTTCTTTTATTTAAAAGGAATTATAATTTCAATTTTAGAAAGAATAGGGGTTTCAAATTTAAAAACAATCCCAATAAAGTCTGATGTATTTTCCGAAGGTATTGTATTTAGTCTAGGCAAAAAGAAATTGGTAGAGTTTGGAGTAGTTACCAAACAAATACGAAAAGAATTTGGTATTAAACAAGAAGTTTTATTTGCAGATTTTGACTGGTCAACCATCCTTTCAATTTCTGGAAATAAAAAAATAAAAGTTTCCAACTTAACTAAGTTTCCGTCAGTAAAAAGAGATCTAGCGCTTTTATTAGATGAAAAAGTTACATTTAAAGAGCTATATGATTTGGCATTTCAATCTGAAAGAAATTTATTGAAAAATGTTGATTTGTTTGATGTTTATCAAGGAGATAAACTTCCTGAAGGTAAAAAATCATATGCGGTGAGTTTTGTTTTACAAGATAAAAACAAGACCTTAGAAGATCGTCAAATAGATAAAATAATGCAAAAATTACAACAGTCATTTGAAAAGAATTTAGAGGCTGTTTTAAGATAATAATAAGCTCCTTTTGGAGCTTTTTTAATATAATATGTACAAACTATTTATCCGTCCATTTCTGTTTTTATTTGATCCTGAGAAGATACATTATGTAACCTTTTCTTTGATTCGTTTTTTATGTAAAGTTCCTCTCATGGCTTTCGTATTTAGATGGATATATAAAATAGAAGATAAGCGATTAGAAAGAACACTTTTTGGGATTACATTTAAAAATCCAGTCGGTTTAGCAGCCGGTTTTGATAAAAATGCCGTACTATTTAATGAATTGGCAAATTTTGGTTTTGGTTTTATAGAAATTGGAACAGTAACCCCTAAAGGCCAGGAAGGAAATCCCAAAAAGAGATTATTTAGATTAAAGGATGATCAGGGGATTATTAACAGAATGGGTTTTAATAATGATGGACTAGAGATCGCAATCCAACAATTAAAAAAAAATAAAGGAAAACTTATTATTGGTGGAAATATCGGAAAAAATACACAAACTACCTCAGCGCTTTACACAAGGGATTATGAATTGTGTTTTAAAGGTCTTCATCCTTATGTAGATTATTTTGTTTTAAATGTAAGTTGTCCTAACGTTGGAAGTCATGCAAAGTTAAATGATAAATCTTATTTAATAGAATTAATTTTAGCTATTCAAAAGCTAAATAAACAAGAAATTATTCAAAAACCAATTTTATTAAAAATTGCACCTGATTTAAACAATAATCAATTAGATGAAATCATTGAATTGGTAGCGGAAACAAAAATTGATGGTGTTATAGCGTCTAATACCTCAACAACTAGAAACAATTTAAAAGCTTCAGATCGCCTCTTAAAAGAAATTGGTAATGGTGGTTTAAGTGGACAACCAATCAAGGAATTAAGTACCAGAGTAATTAAGTATTTAGCTCAAAATTCTAATAAAGCATTTCCAATTATTGGAGTAGGGGGGATACACTCGGCTCAAGATGCACTTGATAAAATCGAAGCAGGTGCAGATTTAGTACAGATTTACACTGGTTTTATTTATGAAGGACCAGGGTTAATCAAACAGATAAACAAAGCATTATTAAATTGATTTTTAAACAGCAATAATGGATATATTAATCTCATTTGTATTGGCTGTTTCTTTGTTGGCAATTTCCCCGGGTCCTGATAATGTTTTTGTGTTAATGCAAAGTGTTATTTATGGAAAGAAATATGGGCTAGCTACCATTATAGGGTTAATGACAGGTTGTATTATTCATACCCTTTTATTAGCGCTAGGGGTTTCAACACTTATTAAAAATAATACTTTTATTTTTTTAGGGATTAAACTATTCGGTGCTGTCTATCTTTTGTATTTAGCATATACTGTATACAAGAGCAGTTCAGTAATTTCTATTAGTACTGATAAAATTGAAAAAAAGACACCTTTTCAATTGTTTAAAATAGGATTTATCATGAACGTACTAAATCCTAAAGTTACGCTCTTCTTTCTAGCACTATTTCCAGGGTTTTTATTTACAGAAACATTACCACTAAGCTTTCAGTTTCTTATTTTAGGAGCTTTGTTTATAGTGGTGTCGTTTGTTGTTTTTTCTTGTTTAGCTTTGCTTGGAGGAACTATTTCTGAGAAAATTAAAACAAGCAAACATATTGGTGTTTGGTTAAAATGGATTCAAATTTTTGTATTTATTGGCATTGCTGTCTTTATTTTGATATAGAGTGAATGCTTTAAATTGTATCTTTGAGTTGATGAATAAAGTGAAAATTATAGAATGTCCAAGAGATGCCATGCAGGGCATTAAAACTCATTTTATTTCTACTAATGCTAAAGCTAGGTATATTAACTCTTTACTAAATGTTGGTTTTGATACCATAGATTTTGGCAGCTTTGTATCACCCAAAGCAATTCCACAGATGCGAGATACTGCTGCTGTTTTATCAAAACTAGACCTTTCACAAACTCAAAGCAAATTATTAGCAATTATTGCAAATATAAGAGGAGCTAATGATGCTAGCCAATTTGAGGAAATTAGTTATTTAGGATATCCATTTTCAATTTCTGAGAATTTCCAAATGCGAAATACTCACAAAACAATTCATCAATCCATTAAAGAGTTGGAAGAGATTTTATCGATAGCTTCAAAAAACAATAAAGAAGTTGTTGCTTACCTATCTATGGGATTTGGTAATCCTTATGGTGATCCTTGGAATATTAATATTGTAGGAGAATGGACTGAAAAACTATCCAATATGGGTGTTAACATTATATCGCTATCAGACACCATTGGAAGTTCCACTCCAGCTGTAATTACTTATTTATTTTCAAACTTAATTTCTAACTATCCAAAAATTGAATTCGGAGCGCATCTACATACCACTCCTAACTCTTGGCATGAAAAAGTTGATGCTGCATTTAATGCCGGATGTAAGCGTTTTGACGGAGCTATAAAAGGATATGGTGGATGTCCTATGGCAAAAGATGAGTTAACTGGAAATATGCCAACAGAAAAGCTCATTTCCTATTTTACCGCTCAAAAAGTGGTTACAGGAATTAAACCCATGAGTTTTGAAAGTGCTTACAATCAAGCCTTGAAAATTTTCTAATCCAACTCGTAAAACCTATGAAATATTTTAAACCAATTTTATTTTTTTTATCTACCCTTTTAGTATTATCCTGTTCTTCAGATGATGGAAAGATTTCATTTACGTTGTTACAATTAAATGATGTTTACGAAATTTCTTCAATTCAAGGTGGAAAATTTGGCGGGATGGCAAGGGTAGAAACCATTCATAAAAAATTACTTAAAGAGAATAAGAATACAATGCTAGTAATGGCAGGCGATTTTTTAAATCCTTCGTTGTTGGGAGGAATGAAATTAAATGGTGAGAAAATTCGTGGTAAACAAATGATTGAGGTGATGAATGCTATGAATTTTGATGTAGTAGCTTTTGGAAATCATGAATTTGATATTCCTAAAAATGATCTTCAAAACAGAATAAATGATAGTAGTTTTCCTTGGATATCCTCTAACGTATTCAATAGAACTAAAGACAGTATTAAACCATTTTATCAAGAAATAAATGGACTTCAAATCCCAATCAAAGGGTCATTTATAAAAGAGATTTCAGATGCTGATGGTACAAATATTAAAATTGGTTTTATCAGTGTTTGTATTCCATCTAACCCTAAAGAATATGTGTTATATACTGATATGTTTAATTCTATTCAAAAAGAGTACGAATCTATTAAAGATAAGGTAGATGTTGTTATTGGGCTTACACATGTAAAAATAGAACATGATAGAGAAATTGCTAGATTATTACCCAATATTCCATTGATTATGGGTGGCCATGAACATGATCATAAAAATGAAATGGTAGGTAATGTGAAAATTACTAAAGCAGATGCTAATGCTAAAACCGCTTATATTCATTCTATTAATTTTAATAAAAAGACCAAAGAAACCTCCATTTCTTCGTTATTAAAAACAATAGATACTACTATTGTAGACGACAAAAAAGTAAAGTTAGTAGTCGATAAATGGATGGAAGTCATGAATTCTCAAATATCAAAAATTGTAGAAAATCCATATGAAATTATTTACCATACAAACATTCCTTTAGATGGAAGAGATACTCCAATTAGATCTAAACAAACGAACCTTGGCCAATTGATAGCGGAGTCCATGTCATATTCATACAATAATGAAGTAGATTGCTCTATAGTGAACGGTGGTTCTATTCGGATTGATGACCAATTAGTAGGAGATATTAATAGCGTAGATGCTTTTAGAGTATTGCCTTTTGGAGGAGCAGTTTTAAAGGTAAAAATGAAAGGAAGTTTATTGAATAAAGTTTTAGAGTATGGTAACAATGCCGCTGGTTCAGGTGCTTATTTACAACGTAGCTCTATAGAGATGAATAATACTCTATTTTCTATAAACAACAGTACTATCAATCCTTCAAAAATATATACAATTGCGATTAGTGATTATCTAATGAAAGGATTTGACATTCCTTTTTTAATACCTAATCATCCAGATGTAATCTCAGTTTATACTCCTGATTTATCAGAAACTTCCTCAGACATTAGAAAAGGAATGATATTATATTTAAAAAGTTTATAGGACATAATTAAAAAAAGAAGAGGCTTTAAATAAACCTCTTCTTTTTAGAATGATAAGATAAGTACAGCTAAAATTTAAATTCAAATCCAAAATAAGCTCCAAAAGGATGACCTGGTCTAAGTCCTGCTGGAACTCTTGATGCAGCATAAATATTATCTGATAAATTAATGATGTTAGCAGTAGCCGAGAAGTTTTTAGCAATAAAATACTTTCCAGAAAAGTCAATTACAAAATTTGAATTTACTAATTCATCTTGTGGAATAGAACCTATTCCTGCTTGTGTTCTAAATTTTCCATTAAAACGTCCATTAAAATTGAATTCATATTTTTCATGTTCTAAAGATATTCCAATATTAAATTGATGTTTAGATAAATAGGGTAATTCGTCACCACTTATAACTTCTCCCCATAGATCTTCATCGCTTCCAAAACTATTTTTAAACTCAGTATTTGTAAAAGTATATCCAAAAGTAAAAGGAATTTTAATAGTTGATTCTTGATCAAGTAAATCGTAATTTAAAAGAAATTCAAGACCGTTAACATTTACTTCTCCAGCATTAAATTGATCTAATGAGCCTGTACCACCAGTAGCAGCTAAATCACTACCTAATAAGTTACTATAGTCATTAAAAAAGAAGACAGCTTCTCCTCTTAATTTTCCTGTACCAAATCTACTTCCAAGCTCATAATTAATACTTTCTTCAGGTTTTTGACCTGCCTGATTGCCTGGAGGTGAAAATCCTTTGTGTATCCCTCCAAAAATTGAAAAATTATTATTGAATTTATAATTTGTTCCAATACCTGGAATAAATACATCTACGTTATTTTCTCTAGTAGATAAATTATCTCCAGTTCTTGAAGGATCACTCCCTCCAAAGTTCTCTCTTTGTAAAGAAATATTTTCATAGCGAATTCCAGGAGTAAAAGTCCACCCTTTATATTTTATTCTATAAGTTGCTGAAGCTGCAAATGCTCTGGCACTACTAATTCGATTGGCGTTTGACCCAGGTACTCCTGCATTTGATAAACTTAATACTCCATTATTTATACTATAATCATCTATCCATTGAAAACGATCTTCATCATCATAATGGTATCGTAAACCAATCTCGATATCATGAAAAACATCATTATCATACCAATGGTAGTCAAATTTTGTTTGAATTCCCTTCGAATTATACACCCTATTATTGGCTCTTGCATTCATGAAATCATCGCCATCTGAATTAATTTCACCTTTTGCAAAAGAAAGATGATTGATGAAATTATTTTGGTTTCCAAAAACTTTACCAATAGATTGTCTATCCCCATCAAATGTGATGTAATCTGCTTTGTACCAATTTCTTCTAAAATAATTATGATAAGCATTCGTTGTTATTCTAAAGTTCTTCGTAAAATCTACAGTATGAGTAAGAACAATTTGTTTATGAATATTTTTCATTAAATCAACAGCAGACCCATCATATCTGTTGAATGGATTCGTATTAAAATCATCATCGGTTAACCCTAAATATGTTTCGTTAGATTCCTCATCAGAATATTGTAATTTAATGTCTAAAGCATGTTTAACTGCTAACTTAGGAAATAAGTTTACTTTAAATTTTAACACAATATCGTTTTTATTAAAACCAGTATTTTGATCATTGGATAATTTCTTAAAACCATCTGAACCATAATTCAAATATTCTAAAGAATATCCAAAATTATTCATGTTATCACCAATAATTGCATGAAATTGAGAAGAATTAAAACTACCATAACTACTTCTTATTCTACCACTAAAAGATTCTGGAATTTGATTAGAAATCATATTAATAGCACCACCAGTGGTAAAAGGACCAAATTGGATTTGACTACTACCTTTTAAAACTTCTACAGCTTCCATCCTAGCTATTGTTGGAAAATAATACGCAGATGAAGCACTGTAAGGAGCAGGAGCAATCAATACACCATCTTCCATCATTGTTATTTTAGAACTTCTTTCGGGAGAAGTTCCTCTCAAACTTATATTTGGCCTCAAACCAAAACCATCTTCTTCATATATATTTACTCCAGGAACAGTCCTTAATGCTCTGTTTATATCTGTAAAACTAAATTTTTTTAATTCTTTTGGAGAAATAAAATATGCAGAACCTGTTCTATTACTTGCTACATATTTATTACCAAATATTAAATTTGAATTAATGATTACTTCATCTAATTTTTGAATTGTATCTATTTTGTTTTTTGTTTCTTTTAATTTTGTTTGTGATAGTATTTGAATACTTATTAAGCAAATTGATAGTGTGATAATGCCCTTCATTTTATTTAGACTAATTATAAATAGATTACTATTTTTTATGCAAATATATGTATCAATTTATGATTTACAAAGCTTATTTAGAATAAATAAAAATAATATTTAATAGTAAATTGATAATCAGTTTGTTATATGGAATGATTATGAATAAGAATAAATGTTTATTTACAGTAGGTAAGTATTTTATGAATTTTATATTTTTATATTTCCAATAAAAACATTTATGTTAAAACCTACAAATATTCACGATTCTCTAATCAAAGCAAGAAAAAAAGGGGTACAATCTGAAGATATTATTGAATGGGTACACGCTATTTTTAATGAAATTAAAACTACCAATCAATCTGTTTTAGAACGCTTATCTGCATCTCCTATTAGCAGAACTGTGAATGTCTTTGATATAGATGAGGTAGATTCTAATGCTATTTTTCATATTTCTCATATTGAAAAAATATGTGTGAATTACAGACTTCGATTCTTAGACACCAAATACTTTAAAGGTTCTTACCCAAAAGTAGTGGTAGACAAAATTCAAGATTTAGAATTCACTCATAATACAGTGTTAGATGGTTTTAAAATTATAGCGCCCTCTAAACTATTTAGATTAGACAAAGCAGACGATCCATTGTTATTTGCTCCCATGGGGAACGGATATTATTATTTAATACACAAATGGGGTACCGATTTGCATCCATTAAGAAGACTAAAATATTGGGGTGTTAAAAACGTAGAGAATCTTGGAATCTCAATCTTTTTGTTAAGTTTACTTTCCACTATCCTAACAAAAAATCTTATCTACGGTGACACCAATCATGTAGGGTATCTATTTATGTTATTTTTATTTTACGTAAAAGGCTATGTAGGAATGTTGTTTTTATTAGGGGCTTCCTCTGGAAAAAACTTTAGTCAATATTCATGGCTCAGTAAGTACGACAAAATAAGTTAACAATTCTTACAATTACTGATGTTTACTATCTAGAAAATAAGTTGTAAATTTGGTCGCAATTAATTTTAAGTTAATTGTACTATGATTGCTCACAATTCTAAGATTGTAGGAGAAGGTTTAACATATGATGATGTTCTACTCGTACCCGCTTATTCAGATGTTCTTCCCCGAGAAGTAAATATCCAAACAAAATTTACCCGTAACATTACCATTAACGTTCCTATTGTATCTGCTGCAATGGATACCGTTACAGAATCTTCTATGGCTATTGCTATGGCTAGAGAAGGTGGAATAGGGGTCTTGCATAAAAACATGTCTATAGAAAAGCAAGCTCAGGAGGTTAGAAAGGTAAAAAGAGCAGAAAGTGGAATGATTATAGATCCAGTAACACTTCCGCTTACTGCTGTGGTTTCTGATGCAAATAATGCCATGAGAGAACATAAAATTGGCGGTATTCCAGTAATTGATAACCTAGGTAAATTAAGAGGTATTGTTACTAATAGAGATTTACGTTTTGAACACAACAATGACAGAGCCATTGTAGAGGTTATGACTGAGAAAAATTTGATTACTGCTCCTGTGGGTACCTCATTAAAAGATGCAGAATCTATTTTACAACAAAATAAAATTGAAAAGCTTTTAATTGTTGATGATGAATATAAATTATGTGGATTAATTACTTTTAGAGACATTACAAAAGTTACACAAAAACCTATTGCCAATAAAGATAATTTTGGAAGATTACGTGTTGCAGCTGCCTTAGGGGTTACTACAGATGCAGTAGATAGAGCAACGGCTTTAGTTAATGCAGGTGTAGATGCTGTAATTATAGATACTGCACACGGACATACCAAAGGAGTTGTAACAGTTTTAAAAGCTGTAAAAAAAGCATTTCCAGCATTAGATGTAGTAGTTGGTAATATAGCTACAGCTGATGCTGCAACTTATTTAGTTAAAGCTGGTGCTGATGCCGTAAAAGTTGGAATTGGTCCTGGTTCTATTTGTACAACAAGAGTTGTGGCAGGAGTTGGTTTTCCTCAATTTTCTGCAGTATTAGAAGTTGCCGAAGCTATTAAAGGGTCTGGTGTTCCTGTTATTGCTGATGGTGGAATCCGTTACACTGGAGATATTCCAAAAGCCATTGCAGCAGGAGCAGATTGTGTAATGTTAGGATCTCTTTTAGCAGGTACAAAAGAATCTCCTGGAGAAACTATTATTTACGAGGGCAGAAAATTTAAATCTTACAGAGGTATGGGATCAGTTGAAGCTATGAAACAAGGTTCTAAAGATCGTTATTTCCAAGATGTAGAAGATGATATTAAAAAATTAGTTCCTGAAGGAATTGTTGGAAGAGTTCCATATAAAGGAAATTTAGATGAAAGTATTCACCAGTTTATAGGAGGTTTAAAAGCAGGAATGGGTTATTGTGGGTCTAAGGACATTGAAACCCTAAAAAATACAGGAAAATTTGTTAGAATAACAACCTCGGGTATTAATGAGAGTCATCCGCATGATGTAGCTATTACTAAAGAGGCTCCAAATTATAGTAGAAGATAATATTATAAATATTTTTACAAAAAAGAGAGAGGTGAAAGCCTCTCTCTTTTTTGTTTTTAACTAAATTGGGATTTTATTTTTTTGGTGGTGGAGGCATCTTTATGCCCAATTTAGCCATCACTTTTTCTGTAATATCAAATGCTTCATCTATATAGGCAAACTCGTTACCAGATGAAGTTAATATTTGTGTAAAACCTTCAGATTTTGCTAATTCAGTAATTGCTTCACCTAAGATTTGATATAATGGATTCATTAATTGATCTCTTTTGAGATTAATTAAACTATTACCATTTTGTTGACTTTTTTGTAAGTCCTGTTCCAATTCATTAATTTCTTCAATTTTAACTTTCTTAAAGTTGTCTGATAAATTTGGATCAAGTTTTTGAAAAGCGGTAACCTTAGTATTGTAATCTGCTAATTTAACTTGGTAAGTTGAGTCTAATTTTGCGGCATAAATTTTTAATTCATTTAAAACTTGTTTAGCCTCGGGCATTAATCCAACTATAAATTCTGAATTTATAGTACCAACTTTGGTTTGACTGTTGGCAAAGATACCTGCAAAACAAAGAATAAATGTTAATAATTTTACTTTCATTTTTTTTAAATTTGAGCAAAGATAAAAAAGGGATTTAATATTGAAAGCATTATATGCTTAAAAAAAAGTTTAGATACTTTCTTTTATTTTTTTTAAAATAATACTAAAACTAGCTTCAAAATCAAACCACATTATATTGGTGTTTTTTTTAAACCAAGTGAGTTGTCTTTTTGCAAATCTACGTGTGTTTTTTTTGATTTCCTCTACAGCATACTCTTTAGTTATTTTTCCGTCAAAAAATAAAAATAATTCCCTGTAACCAACCGTTTGTAGTGCATTTAAAGATTTTTGAGGGTATAGTTTTTTAGCCTCATTTAATAACCCTTTTTCCATCATTAAATCAACTCTAAAATTAATTCTATCATAGATTTTTTGACGTTCAGCATTTAAACCTATAATAATAGATTCAAAATTTCTTTTCTTTTTAGCTTTCCCTGTAAAACTAGAGTAGGGTAAATTTGTTCCTATACAAATTTCTAAAGCTCTGATAACTCTTTGTGGGTTATCCAATGAAATTGAATTGTAAGTCTCTACATCTAACTTTTTAAGTTGTTGTTGTAATGGAATAATTCCCTCAGACTTATAAATATTTTTTAACTCATGTCTTATAGCTGGATCAATTTTAGGAAAATCATCTAAGCCTTCTAAAACAGCTCGAATATATAACCCACTTCCACCAACCATTACAACTGTGTTGTGTTTTTCGAACAAGGTATCTAATGTAGTTAATGCATCTTTTTCAAAATCACCAACATTATAATCCTCAACAACACTTCTATTCTGAATAAAATGATGTGGAACAGTTGCTAATTCATCTTTTTCAGGAACTGCCGTTCCAATCGTCATTTCCTTATAAAATTGTCTAGAGTCACATGAAATAATTTCTGTGTTAAAATGAGATGCAACTAAGATGCTTAGGGAGGTTTTTCCAATAGCAGTAGGACCTACAATAGTGATTAATGTCTTTTTTGAGCTACCCATTATTCATTTAATTTATCACCACAATGATAACAAAATACAGCACCATCTTGATGAGAATCTTGCATACAATTAGGACAACTTTGAGTATTGGTATGAATTTTAGCATTTATCATTTCAGAACCTACAATTCCAGTGGGTATAGCTATGATTGCATATCCTAAAATCATAATAGCGCTTGCTATTAACTGACCAAGAGCTGTTACTGGAGCAATATCTCCGTATCCAACTGTAGTTAGTGTTACAATAGCCCAATATACACTTCTAGGAATACTTGAAAATCCATTTTCAGCTCCTTCAATCATGTACATAATAGTACCTAAAATGGTGCAAAGAATTAATACAAATAGTAAAAAGACTGCAATTTTAGCCCTGCTAGACCTTAAGGCTACCAACAATCGGTTTGAAGCTCCTATGTAACGTGTTATCTTTAAAATTCTAAATATTCGTAATAATCTTAATGCCCTTAATACTGATAGGTTATGACTATCGATTAGTATTAAAGAAACATATTTTGGAATGGTTGAAAGTAAATCTATGATACCGTAGAAGCTAAAAATATATTTCGAAGGTTTTTTAACAGTGATAATTCTTAATAGATATTCTAGTGAAAATAGGATGGTGATTACCCATTCAGCGATATCTAAATAAGAGCCGTAAGCTTCATCAATACTCTGAATACTTTCAAGCATTACAAATAGAATGCTTGCTAGAATTGCAATTAATAAGATGACGTCAAAAAGTTTGCCACCTCTTGTATCTGCTTCATAAATGATTTCATGAAGTCTATGTTTTAAAGAGGGTTTATTTTCTGTTGTTGATTTCAATTAAAGTGTTATTATGGATATACAATATACTATAAATTAATTTTCCTCATAGTATTTTTAACTCACACATTAAAAAATATCGTTTACTAAAATTTGTTTATAATTAGATTTAGAACCGTTTAATTTTTAAAGCTGTGTTACTTTTTAAATAATTTTTGATAATTATTTTTGCCAATTCTTTATGTTCAATTGGAGTTAAAATAGATTTTAAAATTGATATTTTTGATTCTTGAAAAGATAAGTTTGTGTAACCATATCCAAAAACTTCATTATTTTCGATTAAAATAAGTGCATTTTCTTCAATTTCTCGTCCTTTGAGTTCAATTATGAAATTTGGGTGAGAAAATTGTTGAATGGTTAATTTTTTCTTTTTTTTGAAATTGTATTTGGGCTTTAGCGTTTCTAATTCTAAGTGGTATTTTAATCTATTAAATAATTCATTACCAGTAAATTGGAACGTAACCTTATCAACTCTTTCCTGAACCTTTATAGCACGTTTACTTTGCTTTAGGAAAAGTTTAGTGACCTCAGATTTTAAATTATTACCCCTTCCTATAAAAATAACTTTGCCTTCTTTATTGTGAATATAATAGACTCCCATTTTGATTGGGATACCATCAAGTATCGCATTAATTTTATTTTTGATATTTCTGTTATCAAAGTATTTAATTGAGTTTTGTGTAATGTCTTTATTGGTGTCTTTGTTTAATAATAATTTAAAAAGTTGAACAGTTGCTAAAGCATCTCCAGATGCTCTATGTCTATCACTCATAGGTATCCCAAGAGATTTACACAATT
>CAJQMN010000054.1 GCA_905479435.1 uncultured Flavobacteriaceae bacterium
ACTCAGGCCCAGTTTACGCTTATGGAACCAATAATATACTTCCGTTTACCAATAGCGGGAAAATAGCCGAATCCCACGTATGGGAGGAGGAACGAAACGCTTCTCTCCCACCAGCATCATCCAACCGTGTATAACATGGAGTTTACTTATTTCAATACCACATATGAGATAATGGATATCATCGATAAATGTGATGTCCGTGACCATAGAAATCAAATAATATTGAACGATTTTAACTATTGTTTTCAAATCGGAGATCATTCCACTATTCGTAACCGTATATCTCAAGGTTTAATGTGGGGATGGTTAAAACAGAAGGGTGATGAAAATACTTGATTTACATGGGTTAACACATGAGAAAGCCGAACTTGAGGCTGAGGATTTTGTGTTAATGCAATCCCAAGTTGAGTTTTTTGAATGTAAGATTATTACTGGGAATTCGAATAAAATGATTTCTCGGATCACCGAGATGTTAGATAGACAAGGTTTTAGTTGGTATATTCCCTCTTGGAACTTGGGTGAAATAATTGTGTCTTACTAAAGAAGAGTTTATATTCATTAATTGGCATGCTTATTGTGGAATATAATCACCAATTGTGAGTAGGTTTGTATATACATATCAAGATAGGTACGCACATATTAGCTGTAAGGGGTGGATTCGAACCACCACGAGGTACTTAGCTAAGAAACAAATCAAATACCAAATAATTGGTGGTCAATCCACTATTTCTTGTTTATCGCATTTATCCTCACCCCCGAGACAGGAGGGCATGTCTGCCAATTTCATCACCTTACATTATATTATTAAGTGTATCTACTCAAGCTACCATCATCTTTTGTGATAGCCAACAATCTCTGTTGAAGTTGATTTATTTGTCCATAAATACCCTCAAATGTTTCTTTTAAATCACCATTAGTGGAAGCTAACTTACCTTTTTCTACTGTAATTTCTCTTTCTAATCTCTTTAGTTTAACCCCCATTGCTGATATTAGTTCAATATCTTTTTTTTCTAAGGTGTTGTTAATTTCAACTACACTTCTTTTAATCTCATCTATGGTTTTGTGTATTTTTAGTTGATTTATACCTTCAAAAGTAATAGACTGCTCATTTTTGAGAATTTTTTGTTGGTTCTTATAGACTAAATATCCTATAAAAGATATGCTAAATGTTAATAATAAATCTATTGTGCTCATTTTCATATTGTTTAATATAACTTAATTTCTTTAATATCATCGGTTGTTAATACCCCTTTAAACTTACCTTTATCAAACCTCATAATGCTGGGATAGTATGATGGTTCAGTTAGTGGGTAATATTCCATACTTTTCATATGTTTTTCACTGTCCACTACCACTACATTCCATTTTTGGTCTAATTTGTAAAGATATGGGATGATAGATTTACAACTACCGCAACTTGGTTGTATAAATACTACAATTAGATTAGATAGATCGATGAAATTTTTAAGATCATCAGCTTTGAGTATGTTTACCGCATTCATGTATCGGCAATATACATACCATATTTTAGGTATCCACATTATTTTACATTTATTTTTCTTTTTTTTTTTCTTTAACTGCTTATGCGAAAAGACGTGGATACCACAGAGATTTTGTGTATATTTACGGTATATTTAAACATTTAAAAATTAAGGTTATGAAAAATTTATTCAATATTTTACTACTGTGGTTAGTTGTTGTATTATCTAGTTCTTGTTATGATCCATGGAAACATTACGCATACCCATGTGCTGATGGACATTGTGATGTTGAATTTTGGATAGATACATTAGTTCAACCTAATACCTATATTGATGATAATGGTTTTCACCATATTGAATATAGAGGTCCTAAATATTTTACTATTTTGGCTAAATTAGATGAAATGCACTCTGATTATGTGAATAATGGTGTTCCTTTAGTTGGATGTGCTTGGGATTCAGATACTTGGATTGCCTTTGATACTATATCTTTTAGAGTTCCAGCATATAGTATTTTAGGATTAAAAAATGGACAAAATGTTCCAATATCTGTTGGAGATCTTACAATTACTATGACAGATTTAGCTGCTCTTCACCCACCCCTTAATATTGCTGGGTATCAATTGAATAAAGCAACTTGTTATACTTGCCCCTCTTTTAATACTGGTACTTCAACTATGTATAGTTACAATTCAAAACAACAGTTCTATTTAAATAGAAGAATGGTTGGAGATACAGTTACAATATGGGCCGCTGCATTTTTTAATATTGATGCAGGTCCTAAGGAAGAAATACAAGCAGAGTTTAAAATCATAGTAGATGATTACTATGGGATTGATTAATACTTTGAGTATATTGTAAAATATTTATAATCAAAAATAATATGATTGATAAAAATAAACTATTTAGTCTATTTGGTAGTAGTGATGATGATAACTTTGATGAAAAAAAAAGTATCAAAGAATTTGAAAAGTTGGTTGAAGAGGAGTTAGAACAACCTATGAATAAATTAGGTATGTTTGTTAAACTTATTATTAATCATCTTGTATTTCACCAAAAACTAAAAAAATTCTTAGATAAAGAAAGTTCAGGAGCTATTGATTTAGAAACTACTAAAGAAGCAGCATCATTTGCTGTATTTAATAGAGCTTGGCATTATGTCAAAGATTTAGATTTGAAAAATAAAAATCATTGTAAAGCAGTTATGGATTATAAAAGTGGTCCCCTAAAACAAACATTAGGGGAAGCTATTTCATATTTTGAGGAGGTGGAAGAATACGAAAAATGCGCATTTCTTCACACTATTCAGAAACTAAAAAAGAAATATTAAAAACTTATTACAAAAAACGTGCCTAAGCCAAAGAAGGGTAGTAACTTCGACCCTGTGTAGTTAGGTAGAGAGAGTAGGAATAATAAATGAATAAAGTTAAACAAACAAAGTTATGAAAAACAGAAATTATATAAACAAACAACTAGACAATTTAGAGGGAGTACTAGGAAATCTAAGAGGAATAGTTAGTAAGCAGGAACCACTAGAAACGTATCTAAAAGCATTAGAAAAAGCAGGCGAACTAGTAGAGGAAGTAAGGAGTCAAATAGAAAATGAACCATTATCATCTAGAGAAGGGTAAGTTATGAAGTTGACAGCAGAGCAAATCCAATCAAATTGGGAGGAATTCACAGGTAATATTGAGAAATATATTACAGGAGATAGAAAACAAGCATTATTGGATTTCTATAAAAAGTATGAGGAAAGAATAATCCTTATGCCTGCATCCCATCTAGATAAATACCATAGTGCATTTCCTGGTGGGTATGTTTATCACGTAAATCGTGTGGTATCTGCTTCACTCACGTTATCCACTGTATGGGCTGAGGCCGGTTGTGATATGACGACATTCACCGAAGAAGAGTTAGTATTTAGCGCTATCAACCACGATTTAGGTAAAATGGGTGATGAGGAAAATGAATCATACATCCCTCAAACTGATAACTGGAGACGAGAAAAGCTGGGTGAGGATTATATGTTTAATAAAAAAGTATCATTTGCTTCCGTTCCCGATAGAGGATTATTTCTCCTCCAATCACATAACATCCAGTACTCGTTCAATGAGATGATTGCTATTCAGACACATGATGGGTTATATGATGAGGCAAATACAAAGTATTTGAAAACATTCATGCCCGAACAAAAACCTCGTACATCTTTACCTTTTATACTCCACCAAGCAGATTTAATGTCAGCACGAATAGAGTTTGAAATGGAGTGGTTACCAAAACTCTCAGGTAAAAATGTGGAGCCCCAAAAGAAGTCACGTACCTTGGGTAATAACAAGAATACAAATATAAAATCCAAAGCATTAGGTACTATAGCCAGCCCAGGATTAAAAAATATGTTAGATAGCTTATGACAGTTGAATTTGAGATATTAGAAGTGCTAGTAGGGGTTTTATCCCCTATAGTTTTAATTTTAGGATTTGCAGTTATTAATCTTCTTCGTAAATTAGAAAAATTAGAAGATGGAATGATTGATTATGATAACTACATTATTGAACTCACTAAACAAATAGAATATTCCAGTGAACGATTAAATAAGATTGATGAAAAGGGGATGTTTGAGGGAGATGATGAGATTGGATGGTTTTTTAAGCACATCCAAGAAATCCAAAATAAACTAGAAAGATTTTAATCATTTAATTTGCTTTAAATCTTTCTAG
>CAJQMN010000055.1 GCA_905479435.1 uncultured Flavobacteriaceae bacterium
TGCCAAACCAATACTACTGTATAGTGTTAGAAAATCATACTTAATTGAAATTAATAGTAAAATTGCTAATCCTACTTTAATTACAAAAATAATTTTATAGAATGTGTTTGACAATCCATAAACATTAAATTCTTCAGTAATTGTAGTCGCATCTCCCCCTCTCCATTTCGATGGTTTATTGGGCTGAATTAACCAGACATTAATAATACTTATTCCAACTATTATTTTTAAAGCAATGATGATGTATTCTTGAATTTCCATAAGTTTTACTATTTAAATTTATTTATAAACTTTAATAATTTAAAATTAAGAGACTCATTTATAGAGTCTCTTAAACTTTACAACTAGTCTTTAATAAGTCCCTGTCCTTCTATCCATGGCGCCCCTGTTTTTATAAGCTTATTTCTAAGTACAGGTAACGTTGAGTTAATTATAGGAGATAACTGTTTTTTAACTTTTTTAAGTTGACTTTTAACTCTACTGAGCAGTCTCATATGCTCATCTGTTGGGCCATACGTGTTTCCAAAAGCAGTCCAACCTAAAGAACCTCCATCACTAGCAGTTGGATTAGAACGTTCACCAATCTCGTCTTTAATGCTATTTCCGTGAAGTTCTTTATCAATGTTTAACAATATTATCCTTGTATCATTTAATTTTTTAAATAATTCTTTAGTTGGTCTTGAAGCTTTATTTAATGCTCTTAACATTGCATTCGTAGTTTTTAAGCTCTTCGATAAAGAAATATTAGTAGAAGTTAAATCTTGTTGAAATGCAATAACAGATTTTCTGAAATCATTGATTACTTGATTAGATTTTCTTGGTAATGCTCCCTCAAACAATGGTACTACTTCAAAATTCACAGGACCTTGTAATGTTGTATGCGTTCCATTGATCCTTTTTTCAAGAGTAACAGAATAAGTACCTGGTGTTACCATAATACCCCCTCCTCTATTAAATCCTCTTCTTCTAGTAGATTGAAGACGCTCACCTCTTTTACTAGGGTAATTTAAATTCCAATTTACTCTATTAAACCCTTTTTTATTCTTCCCTTTAATAGTGTTGATTACATTACCATTTAAATCTTTAATGACCAGCACAATAGATGGGTCATCTTCTCTGCTTTCTTCTTCGAGTTCACTCCATCCTGGAAATTTAGCATTTCCTTTATTCTCTTTTGCTCTTCTTACCTCTTTTTTAGAATTGATTTTATTTGGCATAAAATAAGTGAAATTTGCGCCAAAAGGAGGGTTCTTAGCTATCCATTCAGCATCCCCTTGACTTCCCACTCTACTTGATTGTCTATACCAATGTGCTTTTTTTACAGGAAACATTGTTGCTTCACTGGACATCATATTTTTATTGAACGTTCGTAAAGGAGAAATATCATCTAGAATAAATATCCCTCTACCAAAAGAACCCGCAACCAAATCGTTTTCACTCCTTTGAATTTTAATATCTCTAATAGGTATAGTTGGCATTCCCCCTTTTAATTTTATCCAGTTTTTTCCACTATTAGTTGTAAAATAAACTCCAAACTCGGTAGCCGCAAATAATAAATTTTTATTGACATGATCTTGAACCAGTCTCCAAATTAAAAGCTTATTGGGTAAATCTCCATTGATTATTTTCCAAGACTTTCCTTTGTCTGAACTTTTAATTATATAAGGACTATAGTCACCATATTTATGATTATCTAAAGCTGCATACACAACATTGGCATCAAAAAGATCTGCTCTTACATCATTTACAAAAGGAGTGTTTGGAAGTCCTTTTACTGAATTTAATACTATTTTTTTCCAAGTAGCTCCCTCATCTTCTGTCACTTGAATTAACCCATCATCTGTTCCTGCATATAATAACCCCTCTTGTTTTGGAGATTCAGCTAATGATGTAATGGTATTATAATTTGACATCGCTCCCACATCCCATGCATTATCCCAGCTTTGAGTTTTATCATAATATGGGAAATTCATTCTTTCTTGATTTAATGTTAAATCAGATGATATAGGCTCCCATCCATCACCTCTATTATCAGATTTCCATACTCTTTGAGATGCAAAATATAAACGTTTTGGATCGTGAGAACTGACCAAAATTGGAGCATCCCAATTAAATCTTTCGTATGCATCACCTTCTCTAGCTTGGGGTTGAATGAAAACAGTTTCTTTAGTTTTGCTGTCTATTCTCCATAAAGCTCCTTGCTGAAATTCACCATAGGAAATATCTGGATTTCCTGGTTCTGTTGCTGTTTGTGCTCCATCAGCACCTAAAGTTTTCCACCAGTCAGCACTTGCTATTCCGTCTGAACTGATGGTTCTAGAAGGTCCTCCATGAGATCCATTATCTTGTGTTCCTCCATAGACATTATAAAAAGGTTTTGCATCATCTACTGCTATTTTAAAATATTGAGTAATCGGTAAATTGCGAACATACTTCCAACTTTCAGTTCCATCAAAACTTTCATACAAACCACCGTCTGTTCCAATCAAGAGATAATTAGGATCTGATTTTTTAAAAACAAGTGCATGACTATCACTGTGTTGATTTGAACGACGCATTCTTTCAAAAGTCTTTCCGTGATTTTTTGATTCTAAAGCACTGTTATTCATAAAATAAATCGTGCCCTCATGATGAGGAGATGCAATGATTTCTTGATAATAGTGAGGTCCAGTTCCACCAGCAACAGCGTCTGATTGTTTCACCCATGTTTGCCCCCCATTTGAGGACATAAAAAAACCTCCTTTAGTTCTGTCTAATTCTATGGCAGCATAAATAACATTCGAATTAAAAGGAGACATTGCCAACCCTATTTTACCTAAATTTGAATTCGGAATTCCATTTTTTAAGGCTTTCCAAGTTTCACCACCGTCAGTACTTTTGTGTAATCCAGAACCTGGACCTCCGCCAAGATACCCAGCAACAGTTCTATGCCTTTGCCATGTTGCTGCATACAAAACATCTGGATTAGTTGGGTCTATGAGTAAATCTGTGGCTCCAACCCATTCAGCATCTCCTAGCGTACGATTCCATGTTTTACCTCCATTCATTGACTTATATACACCTCTATCTCCACCTTTACTCCATAA
>CAJQMN010000056.1 GCA_905479435.1 uncultured Flavobacteriaceae bacterium
TTATATCGAAAGGTGTGGAGGCGCGGCATAAATAGGTTAATACCCACCTCCCTCCAACTCATGTCCTACCACCCATACTTTCCACACATAACATATGTCTATCACGTGATTTAACCAACTACATACTCGTTTGTCACACTTGGCGTGATATGTTTACACTTTTGCGTAAACCCAGTATCTCTGTTGATGTATCTATTATTTATCATGCTTTTTATCCCCATGTCCGAACGTTTTAGCTGGGTTATCATCCAACGATTCAAAGTACGCCACTACCTGTTCCCAACTAAGTGAATACGGTGCTTCCTCATCATCCTTATGTACCATATTTTCCTCATTCATGATGATTAACTTATTTTTATCTTGCTGCGGGCTTGATTTTCCCCATGGTTCAAATCCCTCCAACCCATCATGCTGCTCTAATCTGTTACCTAGATTATAAAAATCATCACTATTTAACTTCAACAACACTAACTTGCTTAATATCCACTTTGTTGCCTCTATTAGTTTAGTTAGTATATACGTACTAACGATTTGTGTGTTGTTGATAAAAGCTTTGTTTTGTTTTTTTATGTATCTCATATTTTTCTATCCTTTATTTTGTACGAAACTTATAAATTAATGATTACATTCCACAATAAGCATGCCAATTAATGAATATAAACCTATCCATTATCATTTCTTATCGGTTAATGAACTAAAATATCTATAATGATAAGTTTGAATATAACCACCACAAAGCTTACCTTTAGTTTTAAATAACTTATCTCCATCTATTATTGCTAACACCTCACATCCAACATCTCCTGTTGTTACAACAATTTCTGTTGCTTCCATTTCATTTGTTATGTGCTTAGCTAATGCTCTATTTAGTTTGGAAGTGTTAGCTGCTCTAAAGCTATCTTCCATACGCTCTAAATTGCGCTCTCTATATTGACCTTCTCTAGCCATTAAGTTTATGATGATTTGTCTTGTTCTTTCTATTTGTGTATGACCATTCATCATCTCATAACGCTTATTATCACTATAGTCATTCCAATTAGGAGTAACATATTCGTTTGAATCATTATCCCAAACACTACAAAAACTAAACATATACTTGTCTAATGAATCGTAAAAATATTGAGGTTCTAGATTTAAACCTGTTGCAATGAATTTATCACACATAACAGTTATAGAATCTAACTCTAATTCCCATAATGTGTCAACTAATACCTTTGCTTCTTTTTGTATTTTATCTAATCCTTTCATAACCTTAATTTTCATGTGTTTTAATATGCCGTAAATATACGAACAATATTTTAGGAAGCCAAGCGCTTATGCGCTTGCTTTCCTATATTTTTCATTTTCCTTAACAAAGTTTATCAGTGCTGATAATTTGGTTTTGAATATCGTTTCATGTTCCTCAGCAATACCAGCTGATCTCATGATTTGAGTAACACCTATTTGGCAAGTTTTACCTGATTTACTTTCCTCTATCAACCTAACACCTGAGACTCTATGCCACATTTGAGTAGCATTGATTTGGATGAATGGGTAATTGTCATGTTCATCTGTACCATAAACATATCCTTCTTTTAGGTCACACATTATTTTAGCTGTTAATAGAGTATCATATTCTTTTTGTATTTCCTCTCTATCTTTCCTAACAATCTTTAACTTATCTCTAAGTATTTCTATGTTTTTACTAAAAGCTATTGTTTGAGTGTTTAAACCTTTTATGATTTTATTTTTATTCTCTTTTAATATATTAACCACTTCTATTTTATGGTTTAATACCTTAATAACTTCATCTTCATTGCCAAATGAACTACCATTCAAACATATTTTAATGTTCTCAATAAGATTTACATCATTTTCCTCTGAATATTTCTCATAAAATTTCATCTCCATACTATTATGATGGTCATACAAAGAAGGTATTGTAACGTTTACGCCCCAATATCTAAATGCATATTTAACTTCATCATTTTCTATAAAGTATTTACTAAGGATTGCACTTTGAGATTCTCTTAAATCACTATGTAATGTTGAGATTTGATCTTCTAATCTCTTAGCAATAGTATTTTTGTTTTCTAACTCTAATTTTAAATTTTTCATAACCTTTTTTTATATGTTTTAATATGCCGTAAATATACGAACACTATTTTGCTTCTCCAAATATCTTTTGCCTTTTCTTTCAAACATTTTACGAGCATATTGTATTTCGTTCCAATTATATTCTCTCATTTCGGTAAGACCTGGTATCATTTTAGGTAACCAGAAATTATGAAATCTACCTTTATAACCACCAAATACTTTTACAATTTCACTAAAACATTCTTTTTCAACTTGTTCAAGAATATTATTATCCACCCAAACTGTGAGATGTATTGTGAGCTCTTTAATTATTCCTTCCTCTAATTCTCTCCTAAATCTATTCTTTACATCAGTACTACTTCTATGTAAACCTATTTTCCAGACACGTTTATTAGATTCTACTAATGTAAATGTAACTAAGTATATTTTACGTTTCATAAGTTATTATTCGCATTTATTTTATTGAAATAGAAATACCATAAGAAACCATAGTATTATACAAACCAATAGTGTCCATTTTAGTCCACTTGCTGTAACATCTTTTCTCATTAGTTATGTTGAAATGTGAAATATTCGTTATAAGTTAAACTATACAGTTCTAATAACTCATCCTCAGTAATATAACCGTCTGCAAATGCTGCTATAGCTCTGTTGTACATTTGATGTTTGTTCATTTTTTCCATAAATTTCTATTTAATAGTGCCATTATTATAAAATTGATTGCTATTGTTGCTAAAATTAATACTCCTAATATATCTGTCATCGTTTTATCATTATAGTTGGTATAAAGATACATACGAAATTTTGCTTCTCCAAATGATTTTACATAAATTGTTCTATTGTTTCACATTCCCAATTAAACCATCTTAATACCTGTTCTTGTGATGAATAACATTCTTTTAATACTTTACCTTTTAATGCTTTAACATCCTTACTTAGTGGTTTTTTATCCTTACAAGTACTGAATACCCAAAGTTTATCAGCACATAATCTCGCCATCACATTATGTGTTCCAATGTGTCTGTAGTGACCATATTCACCTCCTTGGTTATGTGTTACTACTTTTTCCCAATCTCGTTCATCTAATACTCTTTGTATTCTAGGTATTAAAACTGATTCATTATAGGCTAAAGATGATTTATGTAATTCACCATCCCAAT
>CAJQMN010000057.1 GCA_905479435.1 uncultured Flavobacteriaceae bacterium
AGCAAACCATTCTTTTAAAAAAAAAGCAAGTTCTTTTGAAAAAGATTCAGCATACAAAATTAGTTCTTCTGAACTAGAAAAAACCTTTCCGTTTAGTTGAAAGCTTGTATGGAAACTATTCGTTTTCAATACGAGTAGGTGCTACAAGATTGCCAAAAATTTTCTCTTTCCAGTTTGACCAGCCGTATTTTTTAGAGAAAACAAAAAATACTAGTGGGTACAATACACACAGTGGTAAAAACATTTCTAAACCAACCGATGGTTCTGAAGTATCTACAAATAGAGCATCTGTTTGAAAAACAGTCCAATCTGTTGTTACAAATAAAGCTGCCAATATATTATTAATAGCATGCATCCCCATGGCTAGTTCCGTTCCTTCATCCATTAAGGTTACAATTCCAAAAAAGAAACCTGTTCCTATATAAAAAACCAATGCAATATATCCTAGTTTTTCAATTTCAGGATTCATTCCATGCAACAAACCAAACACAACAGACATAATAATTAATGGTGCCCATTTATTTTTGATCCATAATGCTAAGCCTTGCATATAATAGCCTCTGAATAGTAATTCCTCTAAACTTGTTTGTAAAGGGATAAAAAAAATGGCAACAAAACAGAGTGTGAAAAATGGTATTGGTTTAAAATTCCAAACATATTTTTCTGGAGATAGTATAATATCTGATCCTAAAAATAAGATGGTGAGCATCCCCCATATTAAAACCCCAAAAAAGAGACGACTCCAATCTATTTTTTTTCTGGAAGTAACAATCCATGTAATTTTTTTCTTGTGCATTCCTCTTACTGTTAAAATAAATAAAGCTAGTGGAACTATAAACGATAATAGTATTAAAAAGAGATATAAATTAGCATCAATCCCTAGATCTGCAAATGAGTTTTCACCACTTTTAGCAAATTTTTGCAAATCTCCATCTGCAGCAAAAAATGCTTTAACAGTAATAGGAATTTGACCTATCATACTCCCTATAAAAACAATAAAGAACATAATAACATACATCCATGCATCGTTCTTTCCCTTATAACCTGTCTGTAAAAAATTCATATTATTATTTCAAATTAAAATTCCAACTTTTATTGTTAGCATAGTGTAAATATCCGTTTTTTACTTCTAATGGACTCTCAAAATTATTGGTAAATAACCCTCCTGTTCCCAAGCCTTGAGGTAAGGTGTTATTTAAAGTAGCTGTCCATTGTGCAATGGCATTTAAACCAACATTACTTTCTAAAGCACTTGTAACCCACCAGCCAATTGTATTCTCTTCAGCTAAGTCAATCCACTGCTGACTTCCTTTAAATCCACCAACCAAGCTTGGCTTTAAAATAATGTATTGAGGATTGATAGTTTTTAACAATTTTCTCTTCTTAGATGTATCAAAAACACCAATTAATTCTTCATCTAAAGCAATTGGCAAGGGTGTTTGTTCACATAAAAAGGCCATTTCTTGATGGTACCCTTGTTGTATTGGTTGCTCTATAGAGTGTAAATTATAATTAGATAATATATTTAGTTTATCTAGAGCCTCGGCTGGGGTGAAAGCACCGTTTGCATCTACGCGCAATTCTATATCACTTTCTGAAAATTCTTTTCTAATAGATGCTAAAAGTCCTATTTCTGTTTCAAAATTGATAGCACCAATTTTCATTTTTATACAGCGAAAACCCTGCATTAACTTCTCTTTAATTTGGTCTTTCATGAACTGCTGATCACCCATCCAAATAAGACCGTTAATAGCTATAGACTGCCTATGTTTTGTAAACTCTGAAGGAAATAATTCAAAAGAGGATGAAGACTGCAATGATAAAAATGCTTGTTCTAGCCCAATTTGAATGCTTGGAAACTGATCAGTTTCGGCTAGTAATAACTCCAAACCTTGGGATATATTTTCACAAACCCACAAAAGTTTCTGTTCGTAATCTGGTCTATCGTCAATACTTAAGCCTCTGAAAAGACCACATTCACCTATTCCTATTTCTCCCTCTTTCTTTACGTATAAAAACCATGTTTCTTTAGTTTTTAAAACACCTCTTGAGGTTCCGCTTGGAGCTTTAAAGTTTAATTTATATTTTTGATAGCTAGCTGTAATCACACTATTATTTTTCAGCAAAATTTTTAAAATTATTCAAAGAAACCTCATCAATTTTTTTAAATTTATATTTAAAGTAAGGCAATACACATCCTAAAATATAACTTTTTGCCTGATAACTGGAGTTTAAATTTATAACGGTATGAGATCTATCACTTGTAAAAGTATAATCATCTCTCTCCATAACTCCATCTCTGTCAATAAATAAAGTTATTTTTTCGTTTTTTACATATGCCAATACTTTTTCTTTGATAATAATTATTTGCTTATTGTGTAGCACTTTAATATCATACCTACTACCCGTAATGCCTGGTTTTTGATCTACTACTTCAACAGCAGTATATTCTGGATTCCATAGGGTTATTGAAGCAATATCTGTAAACATTGTAAAAGTTTCTTCTAATGGCTTATGAATGGTGATTTGAGAAGTGTAACTACTGTCTTTAACCACTAAACCTGTACCAAAAAATAATACGGTAAGAATAACTAAGAATGTGATGATAATTTTTACTGTTTTCATGTATTGGTTTTAGCAGATGGCGAAATTACAAAACTTGTCCTAAGCCTAAAAGAATTGCAAATAGAAAAGTACTTAGAGCTACTTTTTTTAATTCTCCGTCTAATTTATATTCTTCATTATTATTATAAACAAATACACTGTGAACACATAAAGGAATATATGCCAATAAAAATATAAATTGAACTGGCTTTGAATATGTGATTATGACATAGCTGACGGCAAAAATAAATGACATTACTAACAAACTATAATGATATCTTTTTGCTGCCTTTCCTCCTATTTTTACAACGATGGTTTTCTTGCAAGATTTTTTATCGTTTTCACGATCTCTCATGTTATTAAGGTTTAAAACTGCTGTACTTAATAAACCAACAGAAAATGCTGGTAAAAAAACAGGAAAATGATTCTCTTTTGTGAATAAAAAATAACTTCCTAGTACACTTAGCAAGCCAAAAAAAACAAAAACAAATACATCTCCAAAACCACTATATCCGTAGGCAGAATTTCCAACAGTGTATTTTATAGCCGCAATAACT
>CAJQMN010000058.1 GCA_905479435.1 uncultured Flavobacteriaceae bacterium
ACCACACCTGCTACTTCATTATTTTCATACTTATCTCGTTCTAATCTTGGAGCTCCCAAGATGGTTACAATATCTTCATTGGTAATAGCAATATTATATTCTTCTTCTAAAGCAATAGATTTGGCAGCAAAACGAACCACTTTGGCTATTTGTTTTTCTAAACCACGAACTCCAGATTCTCTGGTGTATCCCTCTACAATTTTTTCGAGTTGAGGTTTTTCTATTTTAATTTCTTTTGAAGATAAGCCATGTTCTTTTACTTGTTTAGGCAATAAATGTCTTTTGGCAATTTCTATTTTTTCTTCAATGGTGTACCCCGTAACATTTATAATTTCCATTCTGTCTCTTAACGCCCATGGAATTTGACCTAAATTGTTAGCAGTAGCTATAAATAAGACTTTTGATAAATCATAACCAACTTCTAAATAATTATCATAAAAGGCTGTATTTTGTTCAGGATCTAATACTTCTAGCATCGCAGAAGATGGATCTCCTTGGTGACTTTGACCTAATTTATCTATTTCATCTAATACAAACACAGGATTTGAAGTTCCTGCCTTTTTCAAATTTTGAATTAAACGCCCAGGCATCGCACCAATATATGTTTTTCTGTGTCCTCTAATTTCAGCTTCATCTCGTAAACCACCCAAAGACATTCTAATATATTTTCGTCCCAAAGATTCTGCAACAGATTTCCCTAACGAAGTTTTTCCAACACCAGGAGGTCCGTACAAACAAATGATTGGAGATTTCATATCACCTCTTAATTTTAAAACTGCCAAATGCTCAATGATACGTTCTTTTACTTTTTCTAAGCCAAAATGATCTCTATCTAAAATTTTTACAGCTTCTTTCAAATTAAACTTATCATCAGAAAATAGTCCCCAAGGTAATTCTAGCATCAACTCAAGATAATTTCTTTGTACACCATATTCTGCCATTTGAGGATTCATTCTTCGTAGTCTAGCTAATTCTTTATCAAAGGTCTCTCCTACTTCTTTTGTCCATTTTTTAGATCTGGCTTTTTTTCGCATTTCATCTAATTCGGCATCATTGTTTACCCCACCCAATTCTTCTTGAATTGTTTTTAATTGCTGATTTAAATAATATTCTCTTTGTTGTTGATCAAGATCTGATCGAGTTTTAGATTGAATATCATTGCGTAATTTCAATTTTTGTAATTCTTTATTAAGATTCTTAAGCGTTAATAGTGCACGTTCTTTCAAATTATCTTTTTCTAAAATAACTTGCTTTTGCATCACACTTAGCTCCATATTAGAGGAAATAAAATTCACTAAAAATGAATCACTTTGAATATTTTTTATGGCAAAAGAAGCTTCAGAGGGTAACATTGGGTTTTCTTTAATAACTTCTAGAGCTTGATCTTTTACAGATTCTATAATTGCACTGAATTCTTTTGGATCATCTACATCTTTATCCTCCTTAGCCTCTTTAACTCTAGCTTTTAAATAAGGCTCGTGTTGAACAAGCTCATCAATTTCAAAACGTTTTTTCCCTTGAATAATAACTGTTGTATTCCCATCAGGCATTTTCAATACTCGTAAAATTTGAGCAACAACTCCTGTCTTATAGATATCATCAGAAGTTGGGTCTTCCACATCTTCATCTCTTTGAGCTACAACTCCAATAATTTTATCTCCTTTATTTGCATCATTAATTAATTGAATAGATTTATCTCTACCTGCAGTAATAGGAATTACTACACCCGGAAACAGCACTGTGTTTCTTAGTGGTAAAATAGATAAGACTTCAGGAATATCCTCTCTATTAATAATCTCCTCGTCTTCGGGAGTCATTAATGGAATTAACTCAGAATCTTCATTTAAGATGTTTGATAGAGACAAACTGTCTAATGTTACTATTTTTGATTTACTCATAGGTCTTTTTATCTGTCAATATGACATTGAATTCTTTATAAAGTATTCAATACTATTTTTTATTATTTTTTAAACAACTGAAAAACAACACTATACATATAAAGTAAACTATTGTTTCATAAGATAAAATCAATTGTTATGCCAATATTTTTACTAAAAAATAAAAATAGATAGGTGAAGTAAAAATTACAAAAAAGGTGAAATTGTACCTAATAAATAGCTATGATAATTTTATAAATAATTTACAGGCATACCTTTACAAATTATTTTGCTCTAAATTTGGAGGTTTTATCAAAAACATGCTGTAAAATACTTATGTCTGTCTCAGATAATTCTAAATCTCTACGTTTCATAACTACTTTGGCAACTTCAATTACTTTTTTCATTTGATAGGTAGTAAAACCTGCTGCCCCACCCCAACTAAAAGAAGGAATAAAGTTTCTCGGAAATCCACTACCAAAAATATTAGCACTTACTCCTACTACAGTTCCTGTATTAAACATGGTATTGATACCGCACTTGGAATGATCACCCATCATTAAACCACAAAATTGAAGGCCAGTTTTAGTAAACCTTTCTTCTTGATAATTCCATAGTTTTACCTCAGCATAATTGTTTTTTAAATTAGATGAATTGGAATCTGCACCAATATTACACCATTCACCTAAGACAGAATTACCCAAGAAACCCTCATGCCCTTTACTTGAATAACCAAATAACACTGAATTATTAATCTCTCCACCTACTTTACAATGTGGGCCAAGAGTTGTAGCACCATAGGCTTTAGTTCCCATTTTTAAAATTGAATTTTTCCCCAAAGCAAAAGGGCCTCTAACTAGACAACCTTCCATAATTTCTGAATCTTTGCCAATATATATGGGTCCTTTAGATGCATTTAAAGATGAGTAAGAAACCGTAGCTCCCTGCTCTATAAAGATATTTTGTTTCTGAATTGTATGAACTCCATCAGGAATAGGCTGTGAAGTTCTACCTTGAGTTAATAAATCAAAATCTGCTTGAATTGCTTTATCATTTAATGAAAAAATGTCTGAAGTATGTTTAATTTGAATGAGGTCCTCTTGAAACTCTAGTTGTTCATAAGAATCAAAATCTACATTTTCTTGTGTATCAGATGTAAAAAAAGCAACAACTTGCTCACCTTGAAAAATTGCTTGATTTTTTGACAGTTTTCTTACCTGGTTTACCAGATTTTTAGTTGGTAAAAAAGAAGCATTAATTAATATATTTTTATTCAACTCCACCATAGGATATTTAGCTTCCAAATATTCTTCTGTGATCGTTGTAGTGGTAAAGCCTAAAAAAAATTCCCATTTTTCACGAATGGTTAAAATACCAATACGAATTTCTGCTACAGGTCTAGTATAGGTAAAAGGCAGTAGTGAGTTTCTAACATCACTATCGAAGAGTATATAATTCATATTATTTTTAGTAAAAGACTATTTTTCTACAAAACTAACTTTAAAAAAGGGATAAAAAAAACCGATTGCTTTCACAACCGGTTTTATCTTAAATAGAAATTATTATTTTTTAATAAATCTTTGAACTCCAATTTTACTATTGGTAGCTACTCTTATGATATAAATTCCTTTAGAAATGTTTTGAACATCTAAGGTTGAATCATTTGATGAAATTGTTTTGGATGACACTAATCTTCCTGTATAATCAAAAACACTAACCTCTGCTTTTTCAGTACCTGTTGGTAATTGAACAGTTAATACATCTGATGCCGGGTTTGGATACATCTCAAAACTTAATAATTTGTTTTCAGGAATTCCTAGAGTTACACTTAGTGTTGTAAATCCTCTGTTACCTCCATGATAGGCATAAGATGTTGAACTACCTTTCGCATAGATTACCGATAGTGAACCTGCTGAAGCGCTGAAGATATGATCATCAGAATCTCCAGTATTGTTAGCTCGTGTTGCCACTATGGTTCTATTGCTGCCTGAAACAGTATTAGAAACTAAAGTCCAATCTTGGCTGGCATCTTGAGCTGGCAATGCATTACCACTTGAATAAGCATCTACAATTGTAGATCCGTTGGTACGAAAAACATCAGTACCTCCCATATCTAAATTTCCAAATCCGATGGCAAACCATGCATTTGACGGTCCAGTTAATGTTAATGTAGTAATGTCTGTATCTGCATCAATATTAATATTTGCAGTTAACCCAGAGAGTAATGTTTGTGTACCCGTAGAAAAACTTTGTGCAAATAGAGTGAATGATGAAATTAAAAATAGAGAAAGTAGTGTTTTTTTCATATGTCAATTATTTTAAAAGTTGAATGATGTTATTATTGTTTGTAATTTTCGCATAGTCTAGGGCAGTATTCCCACGATTATCTTTTATGTTTGGATTTGCTTTATACTCCATTAAGAGCGTAATAATTTCTTGTTGACTAAAAATCACAGCAAAATGTAATGCTGTAGAATTATTTTGATCTGTTAGATTAGGATTGGCATTATTTTCTAAAAGTAATTTTACCAAATAACTGTTTTTTTTAACAGTTGCAGCCATTAAAGGTGTACCATAGCCGCTTTTTGAATTGATGTCTTTTACATTTTGTATCAAATAAGCTGCTACATCATTATTACCATAATAACAAGCTAATGTGAGAGCAGAATAGCCTTCTTTGCTAGTTTTGTTTATGATATTTATATCATTATTCACCAATTCCTTTAGTTCAAATAATGATCCATTTCTAGCAACATCATAAAGAGAAGCTTTTTGTGCATTTACATTTGAAAAAGACAAAGAAATTAAAAAAACAATTAAATAAGGTTTTTTAAAAATCAAATTTTTAATGTTTTTGCTTATAATTATGTAAATATAATTAAAATACTTTAAATACTTTTCACCTAACATTGATAACAAAATTCTAATAATGTTTTATTAAACCATTCACGTACAGAGGTGAAATTTATTAAAACACTTCGAAGCTGCACTAAAAAAGTTAAAGTTTATTTTTTCTTTTTTTCACTACAATTTTAGATTGTTTTTAATGAAGCTTACCTCCTATAAAATTTAAAAATTTGAGTATCAATTTAGGTTTTATTTAACATCTAATTTTATCCTTAAAGTTACTTTTGCTGTAAACTAAAACAATTTTTAGATGAGAAAGATAATTCTTGCATTTTTGGGGGTAATACTCATAATT
>CAJQMN010000059.1 GCA_905479435.1 uncultured Flavobacteriaceae bacterium
CAAGGGTTTCTAATATTTTGGTCATGTCTGTTGTGTTTGTCCAACCGTTTGGCATAAAAATCCAAAAGAAAGCTATAAAAAATACTGTTAATCCAAGTACTGCTAACCCAGCAACACCTAATCCCATAACAGTTCCACCACCAAAAGAAACTTTTAATGCTTGTGGTAAACTTGTTCTTGCAGCTTGTGTTGTTCTAACATTTGTTTTTGTTGCAATCTTCATACCCATGTTTCCTGCTAGTGCAGAAAAAACAGCTCCAAAGACAAAAGCAACAACAATTAATATACTTGTAGATTCTACAACTTGAGATACTATAGCTAATAAAACACTAGCTACTAAAACAAATATAGCTAGTAACTTGTATTCTGCTTTTAAGAATGCCAAAGCACCTTCGTAAATGTGACTAGAAATTTCAGCCATTTTACCATCTCCTGCATCTTGTTTTAATACCCAAGATCTTTTTATCCACATATATGCTAAACCTATTAAAGCCGCAACTATTGGCATATAAATCATCATTGATTCCATATTCTTTTTTGTTTTATTAATTTGCTCGGCAAAAGTAACAAAATAGAGCCAAATACAAAAGCTCTTTCATATTGAATGTGAAAGGGCTTAAACGAAGTGTTTGTAATCTGAATTTATATGGTAAAACTTCCGGTTGTCTTGTGCTCGCTTTCTTGATAACGCTGCACGCATTTTTTATAAATTTCTGTGGCTTCTTTAGCATCTCCCCATCCACCAACATCTACTTTTTTCTTCTCTAAATCTTTGTATACTTGAAAAAAGTGTTCAATTTCTTTTAACCTGTGAGGATTTAGATCGTTTAAGTCCATTTTATTACTCCAGATAGGGTCTGAAATAGGCACACAAATAATCTTTTCATCGGGTCCTTTCTCATCTGTCATATGAAAAACTCCTATAGGTCTTACTTCCATTACACACATTGGAAATGTAGGTTCGTGCCCTAAGACCAATACATCTAAAGGATCACCATCTAAGGCTAATGTTTCGGGTACAAAACCATAATCTGCTGGATACATCATAGAAGAAAATAGCATCCTGTCAAAACGAATTTTTTTTAACTCAAAATCGTATTCATATTTATTTCTACTCCCTTTAGGAATTTCAATTAGCACATCAAATGTTTTCATCTTTTTTAAATTTTTTGCAAATGTATAGAAAGGTTAAAAGCAAATCTACACATGGAGTTGATTATTTTTTGGCTAATTTTTTAATAGTTGACATTCCTTCTTCGGAATATATCTTTACCAGATACAAACCACTAGATAGGTCTTCAATATTAAATGTTGTTAGATTAATATTGTAATCTTTTAGTTTTTTTCCATGAATAGAATATATTTCAATTTTCGAAATATTAACTTGATTCGATTTTATAGAAAAAATATTATTTGATGGATTAGGAAATAACTTTATTGTTTGACCCCAAGAAAAATTATCTGTATTTAATGAGCTACAGCTATTTCCAACTACATATGAAAAATACTTAGTGACTGCTAAGCCGCCTGCAAAAGCAAATTTACAGGCATAACTGATGGTTTCTCCATCTGTAAACCCACCAATAGTCTTTGTAAATGTCAAACCAGATACGTTGGTCATTGGAGTTTCTGTAAACGGAGATTCTTTCCTTAAATATGCTATGACTCCAGTCCTATCAGTATCTAACAACTCAAAAGTGAAAATCACATTTGTTCCAGAAGTTTCAAAGCTGTAGTTGTAGCCAGTACTGAATTCACCTTCCGAAGCTTCAGAATCTGAACCAGAACATTGGGTGTTTTCATCTTCTGTTGTACTTACCTGAATAATAATTGGGTTGTTGTCCGCTTCATTTCCAGTTAAATCAGAAGCTTCAACACTAAACTCATATACTGTTTCGGGGTTTAGATTATTAATTATTAGAGATTCTTCAATACCTGAAACTCCAGTTACTGTGATGGTTTGAGAACCATAGCTAACCTCATATATAATTGTTCCAGAATTATCATTTCCGTTTAATAAAAGTTCAATAGTTCTAGCAGTTATTGTTCCGCTAGTTGCTGTAAAACTTGACGGTACTTCTGTATCATCATTAGAACCTGAACAATCATTGCCTACTACATAGCTAAAATATCTAGTTACTGCTTGCCCACCTGCAAAAGCAAATTTACATGCATAACTTATAGTTTGTCCAGCTGAAAGTCCGTTGATAGTTTTTGAAAATGTTAATCCAGAGACTTGTTCCATTTGTGTTTCCTGAAAAGGAGATTCTTGCCATAAATAAGCGACAACTCCATTTTTATCAGTATCGAGTAATGTAAATGAGATGGTAACATTGGTACCTACCGTCTCAAACAATACTTCATAGCCCACAGAAAAAGATCCTTGTTGTGCTTCATTAGATATTTCTGAGCAGGATAGAACTTCATTTACAGTTATAGTGACTATTTGAGAAGTTCCCTGACTAGAAGCATTATCTGTTGCAACTGCATAGATTTGGTGTTCACCCATTGCTGCATTTTCCCAAACGAAACTAAAAGGTTCAGAGGTGTCTTCACCTATTTTTTGTGTGTCATCATAAAACTCTACCAAAGTTATTGACCCATCTAAATCTGAAACAGAAGTAGTGATATTGATACCTGATCCCTCTTCAAAAGAGGTGCCTTCACTAGGAGATGTTATAGATATAGACGGAGTTGAATTTCCTGTTTGAGATACAATTACCAAAACTTCATCTGTATCAGTATAGGAACCATCACTTACAGTTAGTTTACATTTATAGACCCCATCAACTAAATTGCTAATTTCTGGTGAAGCTGTTAAATTATCTGAAAAACTTATAATTGATGGACCGTA
>CAJQMN010000060.1 GCA_905479435.1 uncultured Flavobacteriaceae bacterium
TAAATAGGCATAATGAAAGAAGGGCGCAGTTGGGATATTTTTATCGTTATAAAAATTCTTTTGCGTTGCCTTATTTTGAATGATTCTGATGCTTTTTGGTGTTGGGTAGATGCTAAGACCTTCTTTTTCTAACCGATCCAAGGCATCAATATTTACATTTTCAATTTCAATAGTTAATAAGTCTACTCGTTTACCAAAATTGTATACGGTATCAAAATCCAATAGGTTACCTTGATGAAACTCATTGCAAATTTGTGCACAAGGAGCTTCATTTGATGAATCTAGAATACTTGTATAGATGTCAAATTTTTGGGTTTCTGTAAGTAACATTCTACCCAATTGACCTCCGCCAAGGACGCCTAGTTTAAAATCTGATGAAAAGTAATTTTTCAAAACAATATAGTGTTGATATAAAAAGCAAAAGTACGCATTCTATTGACTATTTCGTATATTAATAATTAGTGATTCTTAGAAGTGAACCATTTATGTTATTAACTAAATATTCATTTGCAAAACAAGTACTCCCTTCGGTTAAAGGTGCTCCATTTAAAACATTATACTCACTATTATCACAAGGGCATACAATTCTCAAATTAGAATCGACAATCATTTGTGAACAAGATGAAAGATTTTGTCCAGGGCATGATCGATCAAAAGCTTTAAATTGAGTACCATTATTGTAAATAATCAATCCTTGTAAACCACCGCTTGTGTAAGCCCATCCACCAGGAACTTGAAGGTCAATAAATTGTGGAAGATCCAAATTTATAGTTTCATTGACGGTAATAAAAGGAAAACAATCATTGTCAATAGCGTTATTAGTACATCCTAGAGATAAAACTAAAGTGATTAAAAAAACAATTTTTTTCATATGGAATTTATTCGGTACTGCCTTAAAAAGGCACAATTTACAATTATTTTGTACATTTGTAAACTAAATCTCATCCTGTAAAAAGGCAATGAGATTTTCTATTCTATATTGAAGGTTGTTTTTAATAAAATAACTAAAAATTTTCAAAAATTTAGAAATCATGAGTGAAGTTTCCTATTATACCCCAGAAGGATTAAAAAAATTAAAAGAAGAATTATTACAGTTAGAGCAAGTTGAAAGACCCAGAGTAACTCAGGAGATTGCAGATGCCAGAGATAAAGGTGATTTGAGTGAAAATGCTGAATATCATGCCGCAAAAGAAGAACAATCTTTGCTAGAAACAAAGATAGCAAAGCTTAAAAATGTAGTAGCAAGTGCTAGAATTATTGATGAATCTCAGTTAGATGTGTCTAAAATCTTAATTCATTCTAAAATTAAAATTAAAAACATAACCAATGGGATGGAGTTTTCATATACCCTAGTTGCTGATTCTGAATCTGATATTAAAAATGGGAAATTATCTGTAAATTCTCCAATAGGTAAAGGGTTATTGGGTAAAGAATTAGGTGATAATGTAGAAATTAAAGTACCTAATGGGATTATGAAATTTGAGGTTACTCAAGTTACAAGATAAGAAATATTAAAATAGTTGAATAAAACGCTTTTCTAATGGAAAGTGTTTTTTTATTTTTATAAAAAATAGACAAATATGAGTATTTTTACAAAGATTGTTTCAGGAGAAATACCTTCTTATAAAATTGCAGAAGATGACAATTACCTTGCTTTTTTAGACATTAATCCAAATACAAAAGGCCATACATTAGTAATTCCCAAAAAAGAAATTAATAAATTATTTGACTTAGATCAAAAGGAGTATTTAGACTTAATGCGTTTTTCTTATCGAGTAGCAAAAGCTATAGAAAAAACAGTTCCCTGTAAACGAATTGGGATGAGTGTCATAGGTCTAGAAGTGCCCCATGTGCATGTGCATTTAATTCCTATTAATACAATGAACAATATGAGATTTGTAGAGAAAGAAAAATTAACTTCCAACGAGTTTGAAAGTTTAGCTAAAGATATATCAAGTAATTTTAGCTAAAATAATCTGAAATGTTGTTCCTTTATTGAGCTCAGAATTTTTTACAAGTATTTTTCCTTTATGATAATCTTCAATAATTCTTTTAGAAAGCGATAAGCCCAATCCCCAACCGCGTTTTTTACTTGTAACCCCCGGATTAAATATTTTTTTTAACTGAGATTTTGCCATTCCCTTGCCAGTATCTGTGATGTTAATTTTTATATGTTCAGTGTCAACTGATATTGCTACAGCTAATTTTCCTTTTCCCATCATAGCATCAATAGAATTTTTAATTAAATTTTCGATAACCCAGCTGTATAACTCTTCATTTAGATTCGTGTAAATTTCTTGTTGAGAAGATTCAAAGCTAAATGCTATTTGTTTCGAACTTCTATATTCTAAATACTCATAAGCTTTTTTAGTAGAAGCAACTACATCATATTTTTTTAGTGTTGGTAAAGAACCTATTTTAGAAAACCGATTGGCAATAGTATTCAAACGATGTACATCTTTTTCTATTTCATCAATATAGTTGTCATCTACATTTTCCATTTTCAAAATAGCTATCCATCCTAGAAGTGAAGATAAAGGCGTGCCAATTTGATGCGCTGTTTCTTTTGCCATCCCGGTCCATAATTTATTTTGTTCCGCTATTTTATTTGAGGTAAACATCATGTAGATTAATGCTAAAAATAGGGCTAGAATCAAAATTAAAGTAAGTGGATAATAAGAAAGTTTGTTTAATAAGTCTGAATTTCTATAATAAATATATTGTGTTCTGTTTTTTGCAAAATCTATTTCAATAGGATTATTTTGTTCTTTCATGATTTCCAGCTGTGCTTGAAGGTAAGCCGGGTCTTTCGCTTTTTCAGGATCTAGATTTAAGTAGGAATCTGATCCAATATTTCCATTTTCATCTACTAAAATCATGGGAATATTTGTGTTGCTTTTAATAATTTTATCTTCCAAACTAACATCAGCTTCTAGATTTTGATTTTTAGCAAATTCCTTCATGGCTGTAGCAACAATCTCCATCTTTAATCGCTCTTCATTTTTAAATCGTTTAAAAAATGAATAGGTATTCCAAAGGATTAGTGAAACTATAGAAAACGAAATTAGGATGACTATTCGCTTTAGCAGTAAGGTATTTTTTAAAAAACTCATCAAACAAATATACTAGATTCAAAAGTATAACTCATTTATAAAATTGATAGTATATTTACCTTAAAAAATAGTACATGTTTTCCATTACACCTAAAGATATACCAACAAGTAAGCTACACGGTTACTTGCTAGGTGCTGTAGCACCAAGACCTATAGCTTTTGCAAGTACAATTGATGAAAATGGAAATCCAAACTTGTCTCCATTTAGTTTTTTTAACGTGTTTGGCTCAAATCCTCCTATGATGATTTTTTCACCTGCCAGAAGAGTTCGTGGAAACACAACAAAACATACGCTTCAGAATGTCGAAAAAGTTAAAGAGGTAGTTATAAATGTTGTAAATTATGATATTGTTCAACAAATGTCATTGAGTAGTTCAGAGTATCCAGAGGGTGTAAATGAATTTGAAAAAGCAGGTTTTACGATGCTTGCATCCGATGAAATTAAACCATTTAGGGTAGCAGAATCTCCAATTCAATTTGAATGTAAGGTAACGGATATAATTTACACAGGAGATGAAGGTGGTGCTGGGAATTTGATTGTATGTGAAGTAATTAAAATTCATATTAATGAGTCAGTTTTAGATGCAAATGGAATGATTGATCAGCATAAAATTGATTTAGTCGCAAGAGCAGGAGGGAGCTATTATTCTAGAGCTCGAGATGGTTTTTTTGAAATTCCAAAACCAGTTTCTACATTAGGGATAGGTATAGATCAAATTCCTTCAGCTATTAAAAATAGTACTGTTTTAACAGGAAATAATTTAGGGATGCTTGGGAATATAACATTGTTGCCAACTGATCAAGATGTTGATAACTTTGCAAAAGAACATCCCCAGTTTATTGGTTTAGAAATGGTAAAAAAACATACATTTGCTCAAGAGTATTTAGAAAATAACGATACAGAAAGTGCTTGGAAAGTACTTTTATTAAAATAAGAATTATGGAAGTTATAGGTAAAGTTAAATTAATTGGAGAAGTTCAAACTTTTGGAAGTAATGGCTTCAGAAAAAGAGAAGTAGTAGTTACAACAGATGAGCAATATCCTCAAATGATTATGATTGAGTTTGTTCAAGATAAATGTGATTTATTAAACAATTACTCTGTGGGTCAGGATGTAAAAGTTTCAATCAACTTAAGAGGTAGAGAATGGATTAATCCTCAAGGAGAAGCAAAGTATTTTAACTCTGTTCAAGGATGGAGAATAGAGAGTTTAGCTCAAGCAGCTCCTTCTCAAGCGCCTCCAGCAGAACAATTTCAACCTGCTCCAGACTTATCAAGTGACGAGCCAGATGATTTACCATTTTAAAAGTAATAAAAAAAAGCCTCGCAGAATGCGAGGCTTTTTTTTATTACTTAAGAAGTAATTATTTAGGATCTAATGCCTTATTTATTCGTGCAATAGCGTCTTGTAAGTGATATCTACTAGTTGTATTTGGAGCCTTAGAAGTAGCTGATCTAACGTCGCGTTTTATTCTATTTAATTCTCCTCTTACCATCGCTTTAATATCTGATTGACCAATATTTACCGCACTTTGTTTAAAGTATCCACTATTTGTTCCTCTTTGATTTTTTGCAGTGTTTAACAAGTAATCTAAACGATTAATATGTGCTCTTTGCAAGTTTCTTTTGTAAGTGTCTATTCTTTTACCATTGTACAATTCTGACCAAACTCCTCTTCTTAAATCTGAAAACATTGAGACTAAAGTGTAAGCATTAGAACCATTCATTGTTTGGTTTTCTATCATACGAGCCATTCTCCCTGAATCTAGAATATTATTTAAAGTTCTTGTTTGAACATTTCCAATTTTTTCAATTGCTCCAGAAAATTGAGTCTTAGAGTAGATGTTATTATCAATCATCCATGTTGGAGTAGAAAAAAGCTCTTTGTTGATAAACTGTAACGCATTTTTCTGATGTGATTTGGCTACGTGAGAATAAACAGCTCCTTCTTGATTTGAAGTTTTGTAATATTCGTAAACACCACCAATATTAGCAGTAACATGCCCCATATATCTATTAAATTGACTTAAAACTTGACCGTACATGGTAGCCATTTCATCATAGTTTTCACCATCTTTAGTTGTCCACTTTTCTATATTAGGTAATATTCTTTGTAAATTTTTGATACCGTATGCACTTGCTTTTATAGCGTCATCCCCAAGATCTTCAGTTTGAGAACTTGGATCTACAACTCCCC
>CAJQMN010000061.1 GCA_905479435.1 uncultured Flavobacteriaceae bacterium
ACAATCGCGAGCAGTATGGTGATGCAAATGTGTTTTATGATACTTACTATTCACATACTTACAACAGAGAAGTTGACAAAAACAAACCATTGAAGGATGACAAGCCTAAATATGAAAAAAGAAATGGTAAGTATGAAATTGTGAATAAATACAAAGATGTATTGCCAAATGCCTCAGACAAACATAAAGGGATTATTCCTAGAATGACAAATCCAGCAGCAGAAAAAATGTATAAAAATATTGCTGGTATTCCTCAGAATAGTACAAGAAGACCCACATTTGCGGAGAACATAAAATTTATGATTAGCTACCAATTTGGCTACATGTATGGTCGTTATTTTATGTGGAATTTTTCCGGCAGACAAAATGATGTTCAAGGACAATTAGACAGATACAACGGAAATTGGTTAAGTGGGATTAAGGTTATTGATGAGGCAAGATTGGGTCCACAAACTAATTTACCATCAGATGTGAAAGAAAATAAAGGAAGAAACATTTATTTTATGCTCCCTTTTTTATTAGGGTTAATAGGTTTGTTTTATCAAGTAAAATGGGATAAAAAAAACTTTTATGTCCTATTCATGTTTTTTGCCTTTACAGGATTTGCTATTATTTTTTACACAAATCCAAAACCTTTTGAGCCTAGGGAAAGAGATTATGCAATCGTAGGTTCATTTTATATATATGCAATATGGGTTGGTTTTGGTGTATTAGCACTATATGAATATCTAAAGAATTTTGCGAATAAAAAAGTGGTTGCAATTACTGTTTCAATTGTTTCTTTACTAGCTGTACCCTCACTCATGGGCTTTGAAAACTGGGACGATCATGATAGATCGAACAGATACACCACCCATTTAAGTGCACAATCCTATTTAGAGTCTTGTGACGCTAATGCTATAATGTTTACCATTGGAGACAATGATACTTTCCCATTGTGGTATATGCAAGAGGTTGAAGGTGTTAGAACAGATATTAAACTTGTGAATACTAGTCTATTCGCTACCGATTGGTATATCGATCAGATGAAGCGAGCTACTTATGATGCACCTCCAATTCCGTCACAATTAAAGCATGATGATTATAAAGTTGGTAGCTTAGACGCTGCTTACTACTTTGAGGAGTTATTTCCCACACTTAAAGATTCAATTCTTCCAATAAAGGATTATATGCAATGGATAGAAAGTAAAAATAAAGTTACTTTTTTTGATATTGATGGAGATGGAAATGAAGAGAAAGTCCTGCCAACAAGAAAAATTAGAATTCCAGTAAACAAGCAAAATGTTCTTGAATATGGAATAGTTGCTTCTAAAGATGCAGATAAAATTGTAGACTACATAGACATTGAAATTGGAAGAGGCATTGCTAAAAACAGAATTTTAATGCTTGATGTTCTAGCAAATTTTGATTGGAAAAGACCCATTTATTTTACTGGTGGCGCTTTTGCTGACGAAGAATATATCTGGTTGAAGGATTTTTTACAACTTGATGGAATGTCTTATAAATTAGTTCCTATAAAAACGCCAATGAATATTGTAAATTCAGACGGAACTGTTACAAAGAAAAGCCCTTTTGATATGGGACGTATTGATCCAGAAAAAATGTATACCAATATTCAAAAATTTAATTGGAGAAACATTAATGACGGTAAAATATATTTAGATGAGCAGACAAAAAAGAGTTCAATTTCATTACGTAATAATTTAATGCGTCTTTCTGATGCTTTTGCCGCAAAGGGTGATACTTTAAAAGCCCTGGAAATACTTGATTTATCAATTGAAAAGATGCCAATTCGAGACTTTGGTCATTTTAGTTTATCGGTTGGCTACCCAGAAATGTATTATTTGTTAGGACAAAACGAAAAAGCAAGGGCAGCTGCTGAAACTTTAATTAAAATTTTCAAGGAGCAACTTATCTGGTTGGCAGAATTTCCTGCTGAAAACTCAGATTTGATTTTCGAAGAAATAGACAATAATTTGCTGATGTATCGAAATATTATTGCTACTCAAATAGACAGATTTGATTCAGATGAGCAATACAAATCTTCAAAGCAAGACGAATTTATTGAAACTGTAAGATTATTCAGTCATCTTATGCCTGATGAATAACAGTTTTATGAAATTTTACACCATTAAAACGCCAACAATAATTCAGAAATTTTTTCCTAATTATTGTTGGCGTTTTTCTACCTCTGTAAAGGAGATCTATTTAACCTTTGATGATGGCCCAACTCCAGAAATAACCACTTATGTTTTAAATGAATTAAAAAAACATAAAGCAAAGGCAACTTTTTTCTGTATTGGAAAAAATGTAAAAAAATATCATACTATTTATGAGAGAATTAAAAAAGAAGGACACGCTATTGGCAATCACACATACAATCATTTAAACGCTTCCAGAGTTACTAAGACATCTTATATAGAAAACATTCAAAAAGCTGCAAAGCTTATCAAATCTAACTTATTTAGGCCTCCTTATGGAAGATTAAAATCATCGCAAGCAAGGTCAATTATTAGTATGGGATATAAAATAATTATGTGGGATGTACTTAGTGCAGATTTTGACACTACGATAACTCCAGAAAAATGCCTAAAAAATGTTCTTAGTAAAACCTCAAGTGGGAGTATTGTTGTAATGCATGATAGCCATAAAGCAAAAGATAAAATCTATTATGCACTTCCAAAAATTCTTAGTTATTTTACTGAAAAAGGATATGTATTTAAATCTATAGATTAAAAATATTGCTGCACTAAACCAATTAAAGTATTCGCATCTTGCTCTCCAGTTTGCCTCCATTTCATTTCCCCATCTTTATAAATCATAAAAGTTGGATTTCCTTTCACACGAAGTGCCTCAGCTAGTGGTTCATTCTTTTTTATATCTATCTTAATCACTTTTGCCTTATCCCCTAAAGCAGCAGCTACATCTCGAAGAGTATCTATACTATTATCTGCATCTTCCCAATCAAAATAAAAATCTATTAAGACCGGTTCTTCAGCACTAATTAATTCACCAAACTTTGTCATTTTAAAACATTTTTTTTAGTGTAGAATTGCAATTAAATGCATTTTCTTTACTACAAATATAACATTTCTATTGAATTCAACTGATTATCAACCTTTTTTCAGTTCAATCACAGTAATTTCTGGCCAAATACCAACACGTCCAGGAAACGCATGATAGCCAAAACCTCTGTTTACATTAATGAATCTTCCGGACTCATTATATAGCCCAGCCCATTGCTTATAAACATATTTGGATGGGCTCCATTTAAACCAACCTGGAATCTCAATGCCCATTTGTAATCCATGAGTATGACCGCTTAATGTTAAATGATAATTAAAATCATCTTGTTTAACCTCAGCATCCCAATGAGATGGGTCATGAGACATCAGTATTTTAAAGTCCTCTTTGGCAATCCCTTCAGATGCTTTGGTAAGATCTCCCGCTTGCTTGAAATTCTTACCCCAATTTTCAACTCCTATCAAGGAAATTTTTTGCCCATCTTTTTCTATGAAACGATTTTCATTACACAATAAATCAAAGCCTATTTTGGGATGAATTTTTTTAATTTCCTCAAATTGTAATGCTTTTTCTTCTTTACTAATTCCTCTTATATACTCAGCATAATCATGATTTCCTAGCACAGAATATTTTCCATAAGACGCTTCCAAAGCACTAAACATTTCAATCCAATTATCCATTTCACTTGCCATGTTATTTACAATATCTCCAGTAAACAACAATAAATCAGAATTTTGATTATTGATCATATCAACACCGTACTGAATTTTATTTTTATTGGTAAAACTTCCCGAATGAATATCTGAAATTTGAGTAATCGTAAATCCATCAAAAGCATCAGGTAAATCTTTAAAAGACAGTTGATACTTTAACACCTTATAATTATACCTTCCTTGAATAATTCCATACAAAAATGAAGTAAAAGGAATAGCAGCTAATACAAGTGCTATCTGAGATATAAATCTACGTCTTCCTGGTATTGGCTGTGTTGGGTTATGAGCAAGCCAAGAAGTAATTTTATAAAAGATTCGAATAATATCTTCCCCTAAGAGTACTACTAGAATAAATATTTTGGGAATTAAAATGGTAATCATCATTCCTGTTGCCATTTGAAACTGACTTGTTTGACCTGAATTGCTTGGTGTGGTGAAAATAACATACAATAAATTAAGATAAACGAGTATTCCAATGGTCAGCCAAACCCACCTAACAATTCTATTTTTAGTAACAGTTTTAACTGCTTGAAAAGCATAATATTCAAGAATAAAAATAATGGTGGAAGCTATTAATAAAGGGACTATCCATCGTGGCATAAGCATATTTTTAAAAGACCATAAATATACTTCAAAATAAAAGTCATAATTTTAAGATCATGTTAAAGTTTTCTTTATAAGAATTAAATAAAACTAGCCGTCATGTTGTTTTTCTCATCTATTATTCAACTAAATAATTTTAAGCTCATAACTATTAACAATTTTAAAAAATTATTGACCTAAAAAAATTAATATTTTGTAGTTTTAGCAAAACAACTTTAACCTCATGCCAAACAAAAAACGCCTTTTTTTACTTGATGCTTTTGCTCTAATTTTCAGAGGGTATTATGCGTTTATTAAAAATCCTAGAATTAATTCAAAAGGAATGGATACTTCTGCAATTTTAGGCTTCACTAATTCATTACTTGATGTTATAAAAAGAGAAAAACCGGACCTTTTAGCAGTTTGTTTTGATCGAGGTGGAAGTGTTGCTAGAACAGAAGCATTTTCTGAATATAAAGCCAATCGTCAAGAGACCCCTGAGGCAATAAAAATTGCGGTACCAATAATAGAAAATATTTTAAAAGCTATGAAAATTCCAGCTGTTGTTTTAGCAGGTTATGAAGCTGACGATATTATTGGGACTTTGGCTAAAAAAGCAGAAAAAGAAGGGTATCAAACTTTCATGGTTACACCCGATAAAGATTTTGCACAATTGGTTTCTGAAAATATTTTCATGTATAGACCTAGATTTGGAGGTGGCTATGAAACTTGGGGGATCCCAGAAGTTCAAGAAAAATTTGGTGTAGAAAGACCTGAACAAGTTATTGATTTTCTAGGAATGATGGGAGATTCTGTAGATAATATTCCTGGGTTACCAGGTGTGGGAGAAAAAACTGCAAAAAAATTCTTGGCTCAATACGGCTCCATGGAAAAATTGCTCGAAAATACTGCAGATCTTAAAGGCAAGATGAAAGAAAAAGTTGAGGCTTCCAAAGAATTAGGTATTCTTTCCAAAGAACTCGCTACCATTATGCTAGATGTTCCCGTTGATTTTACAGAAGAACAATTTAAAATGTGCATGCCAGATATTGAGGCTACTAAAGAAATTTTTAATGAATTAGAATTCAGAAGACTTACTGATAATTTTGTTAAAACTTTTTCTGTAGCTACAGCTGTAAATTCTACTGAAACTTCTGACTCTACGCCTACATCGAATAGTAAAAAAATTATTTCAAAACCTCTAGAAAATCATAATGGCCAGTTTGATTTATTCACTACACCAGGTACTGGAAATATTTCAGAAGAAGAGAGTATTCGAGGGTATAAAACTATTACAACTTCAGATCATTTTTATCAACACATAAACACCCCATTTTCTAGAAGGTTATTCTTAAAAAAATTACAAAAACAAACTTCGGTTTGCTTTGATACTGAGACTACAGGATTAAAGGCTTTAGAGGTTGAACTCATAGGGATTTCCTTTTCATGGGGAATTGGAAAAGGATATTATGTATCATTCCCAGAAGATCAAATTGAAACAAAAACAATCTTAGAAGAGTTTCGAAGTTTTTTTGAGAATAAATCAATTGAAAAAATAGGCCACAACTTAAAATACGACATTAAAGTTTTATCAAATTATGATATGCCTGTGAAAGGACCTTTATTTGATACAATGATAGCTCATTACTTGATTAATCCTGATATGCGTCATGGAATGGATATTTTAGCTGAAACCTACTTAAATTATCAGCCCATACCTATCACAAAATTGATTGGCAAGAAAGGAAAAAATCAATTATCCATGCGAGATATTCCTCTAAAGGATCAAACAGAGTATGCTGTTGAAGATGCAGACATTACATTTCAATTAAAAGAACATTTTGTTGAAGAGTTAACAAAAGGAAATGTTAGTCAACTTTTTAAGACTATTGAATTACCACTAGTTTCAGTATTAACAGCTATGGAAATTGAAGGAATTAATCTGAATACTGATTTCTTAAGAGAACTATCCGTTGATTTGACAAATGACATCAACCGTTTAGAAAAAGATATTTTCAAACAGGCCGGAGAAGAATTCAATATAGCCTCACCTAAACAACTAGGTATTGTCCTTTTTGAACATATGAAATTAGTAGATAAGCCAAAAAAAACAAAAACGGGTCAATACTCCACCGCCGAAGACGTACTATCTAATCTATCTAAAGATCATACTATAATTGCTAATGTCTTAGAGTATAGACAATTTAAGAAATTACAAAGCACATATGTAGACGCGTTACCTAACGAAATTAACCCCAATACGGGTCGAGTACATACCGCCTATGCACAAGCTGTTGCAGCAACAGGGCGATTGAGCTCTACAAATCCAAATCTTCAGAATATCCCTATTAGGACGGAAAGAGGGAAACAAGTTAGAAAAGCATTCATTCCAAGAGATAAAAACTACGTATTACTTGCTGCAGATTATTCTCAAATAGAATTAAGAATTATTGCTGCTTTGAGTGAGGAGGAAACTATGATTGAGGCTTTTAAAAACGGTGAGGATATTCATGCCTCTACAGCAGCAAAAGTCTTTAATGTTCCTATCAATGAAGTAACCAGAGAACAACGAAGTAATGCAAAAACGGTTAACTTTGGAATTATATATGGGGTTTCCGCGTTTGGATTGAGCAACCAAACGGATTTAACAAGGAAAGAATCAAAAGAATTGATTGATTTGTATTATGAAACCTACCCAAAGCTTAGAAATTACATGGCTGCTCAGGTAGATTTTGCAAGAGATAATGGCTATGTAGAAACCATCTTAAAACGTCGTAGATATTTAAAGGATATTAATTCCAGAAATGCAATTGTGAGAGGTGCTGCTGAGAGAAATGCTGTAAATGCTCCAATTCAAGGATCTGCCGCAGACATTATAAAAATAGCTATGATTAATATCTTTAGACGATTTGAGAATGAAGGCTTTATATCAAAAATGTTGCTACAAGTTCATGATGAATTGGTGTTTGATGTCCATAAGGATGAATTAGATAGTATTAAACCAATCATAAAATATGAAATGGAGAATGCTTTCAAAATGATTGTACCTTTAAATGTAGAAATAGGGATTGGTAAAAATTGGCTGGAAGCACATTAAATTAAGACAAGGCTAAAAATTTCAATATTTTGCTTCATTTTCAACATTTTAAAAAAGATATTTCTGGAATTGAAATTCCAGATAAATTTACATTCCCATTCTACTATGAGCCAAATTTATTGGCTAAAATAGCCGCAAAAGAACTTCAAGAATATCTCGAAAAACAAACAGAATTTAAACATGAGTTTGGGATTAAAGATTCAACAGCTAAAAATGCTCTTGGAAAAATGTTTGGGGTCTTAGTCGTAAAAAATACAGATGGTGATCTTGGATATTTAGCTTCATTTTCTGGCAAATTAGCTGATGAAAGTTTACCAAATAAATTTGTTCCTCCGATATTTAATATGAGAACACAGGGTAGTTTTTATGAACAAGGAGAGAAAGAAATTGAAAAAATTGGAGGAAAAATTCAACAACTTAAAAAAGATAAAAACTATTTGCTGAATAAGAAATTACTTAAGAAACATACTGAGTATGTAAAGAAGGATTTGGCCATTCAGAGGAAAAAAATGAGAACCTCAAAACATCTACGAAAACATCAAAAAAAAGAAGCTCGCCTGAGGTTAGATGATAAAAGCTTTGAAGTTTTTACAAAAAAATTAATACAAGAAAGCTTCAACGATCAGTTTTTTTATCGAGAACTCCAGGAATATTATGAAGATAAAATAAAAAAAATTAAGAAGAGTCTTTTACTATTTGAAAATACTATTGAGGAACATATTCGCAATAGAAAGAAAATTTCGAAAACTATTCAAAATACCTTATTTGAAAAATATCAATTTTTAAATCAACAAAAAGAACAAAAAGGGCTACTGGATATATTTGACAACGCTTCTGCTAGACCACCTGCAGGGTCAGGTGACTGTTGTGCTCCAAAATTATTACAATATGCTTTTCAACATCGTTTAATTCCCGTTGTAATGGCAGAATTTTGGTGGGGCATTTCACCTAATTCTGCAATTAGGAAGCATAAGAACTTTTACCCATCATGTCAAAGTAGATGTAAACCTATTTTGAGGCATATGTTAGAGGGAGTGCAGATGGATGAAAACTTATTACTTAAAAATCTATCTGAAAGTGTAGCGTTAAAAATCGTTTTTGAAGATGATGACCTAATTATTGTGAACAAACCTCCAGAATTTTTATCTGTTCCAGGAAAAGAAATAAAAGATTCTGTATACACCAGAATAAAACAAAAATATCCATCTGTAACTGGCCCCATAATTGTTCACAGATTGGATATGTCTACTTCTGGGATTTTAGTGCTCACCAAGACTAAAGAAGCGAACAAAATTCTTCAACAGCAGTTTATTAAACGAACTGTGAAAAAGAAATACGTAGCGCTTCTATCTGGTAAAGTCAGTGAAAAAAAAGGTACTATTACACTTCCTTTGAGACTTGACTTAGATGATAGACCTAGACAGCTAGTCGACTTTAAAAATGGAAAAACAGCTAAAACCAATTGGACTATAATATCTGAAAACAATACGCATACCCGTATTCATTTTTATCCAGTTACAGGAAGAACTCATCAATTGAGAGTTCATGCCGCACATAAAGATGGATTAAACCTACCAATTATTGGAGATGACTTGTATGGAACAAAGCAAGATCGACTGTATTTACATGCTGAGTTTATTGAGTTTATACACCCAACTTCAAAAAACAAAATTAACTTTACTGTACCCTCTGATTTTTAAAAATTACTATTTTAAAAAAAATTCTAAAAAAGCAAAAACAACTCGTTAAAACTATAGGTTTACTATTTGTCAATCAAATAATTAATAGTACATTTGCACTCCTTTTTTAAGGAAAAAATAATTTTATTAATAAACAAAAACTAAAAGTGTAATTATGAACACATTAAGTTACAAAACAGTATCGGCCAATAAAGCTACCGTTTCAAAGGAATGGGTCTTGGTTGATGCGGACGGGCAAACGTTGGGTCGTCTAGCTTCTAAAATAGCAAAGCTAATTAGAGGTAAACACAAACCAAACTTTACTCCTCACGTAGATTGTGGAGACAACGTGGTTGTTATCAACGCAGAAAAAATTAATCTTACTGGAAAAAAATGGACTGACAAGAGTTACATCCGTCATACAGGATATCCAGGAGGACAAAGATCGTTAACTGCAACAGAAATGTTTGAAAAAGATCCTACTAGATTGGTAGAGAAAGCAGTAAAAGGTATGTTACCAAAGAACATCTTAGGTAGCGCTCTTTTTAGAAACTTATATGTATATGCTGGGTCAGAGCACAATCATGAAGCTCAAAGCCCTAAAGCTATTAACTTAAACGATCTTAAATAATGGATATAGTTCACAAAATAGGTAGAAGAAAAACTGCCGTAGCTCGTGTTTACCTTTCTGAAGGAAAAGGAAACATAATCGTAAATAAAAAAGATTTCAAAGACTATTTTACTACTGCTACTCTTCAATACAAAGTAGAGCAAGCTCTAATGTTAACAGATAATTTAAAATCTTACGACATTAAAGTAAACGTTTATGGAGGTGGAGTAACAGGTCAAGCTGAAGCTATTCGATTAGCAATTACTAGAGCTCTAGTATCTATTAACGAAGAATACAGACTTATTCTTAAGCCAGAAGGATTATTAACTCGTGATCCAAGAATGGTAGAGCGTAAGAAATTTGGTCAGAAAAAAGCACGTAAAAAATTCCAGTTCTCTAAACGTTAATAATTTGTTTAGATTACTGTTATCAATTATTAATAACAGTTTAGTATCTAAATATATAAGACTCATAATTTCAAGACTACTTATATATTGATTTCAAATAACAGAAAGTAAACACATTTTAAAAAATGGCAAAAGCAAACATTCAAGAATTATTAGACAACGGAGTACATTTTGGTCACCTAACTAGAAAATGGAACCCGAACATGGCACCTTACATTTATACAGAACGTAATGGAGTTCATATTATAGACTTATACAAAACAGCAGCTAAAATTGATGAAGCTTCTCTAGCATTGCAAAAAATTGCAAACTCTGGAAGAAAAATTTTATTTGTAGCTACAAAAAAGCAAGCTAAAGACATCGTTTCAGAAAAAGCTGGGGCTGTTAATATGCCTTTTATTACAGAAAGATGGCCTGGTGGAATGCTTACAAACTTTATCACGATTAGAAAAGCGGTTAAAAAAATGACCTCTATTGATAGAATGAAGCAAGATGGATCTTTTGATGCTTTATCAAAAAGAGAAAAATTACAAATCAATCGTCAAAGAGAGAAATTAGACAAGAATTTAGGTTCTATCGTTGACATGACTCGTTTGCCTGGGGCAATTTTTGTTGTAGATGTTAAAAAAGAGCATATTGCAATTGCAGAAGCTCAAAAATTAAACATCCCAATTTTTGCTATGGTAGATACTAATTCTGATCCTAGACCAGTAGATTATGTGATCCCATCAAATGATGATGCTTCAAAGTCTATTGAAAAAGTATTATCATTTATCACTGAGGGTATTGCTGAAGGTTTAGCTGAAAGAAAAGCTGATAAAGAGAAAGCAAAGCCAGCTGCAAAAGAGACTAAAAAAGAAGTTGAAAAGCCAGCTAAAAAAGAGGCAAAAAAACCAGCTAAAAAAGAAGTTGTAAAAGATGAGGTTAAAGAGGCTGCACCTGCAGTTGAAGCCCCAAAAAAAGCAACTACTGAAAAGAAATAAATTGTAAATTTTTTAAAGACTAAAAAAATGGTTAAAGTAACCGCTGCAGAGGTAAATAAATTAAGGAAGACAACAGGTGCAGGAATGATGGACTGCAAAAAGGCTTTAGTTGAAGCAGAAGGAAATTTTGAAGAAGCTATAGATATCTTAAGAAAGAAAGGACAGAAAGTAGCTGCTAAAAGAGCAGATAGAGAATCTACTGAAGGTGCTGCTATTGCGAAAGTTAATGATAGTAAAACTGTTGGAGTTTCAATTGTTTTAGGATGTGAAACTGATTTTGTTGGTAAAAATGACAGTTTTGTGAGTCTTGCTCACGAATTCGCTGCGATAGCACTAGGCTGTTCTTCAAAAGAAGAATTACTAACTGCTGACTTCAACGGAATGACTGTTGCTGAAAAATTAATCGAGCAAACGGGAGTTATTGGAGAAAAACTTCAAATTAATGCTTTTGAAAAATTAGAAGCTCCATTTGTTGGATCTTACATTCATGCAGGCAATAAAATAGCTACAATTGTAGGATTATCATCAGCTGAAGAAGGAGCTAGTGTTGTTGCAAAAGATGTTGCTATGCAAGCCGCTGCAATGAATCCTATTGCTCTTAACGAAAATGAAGTTGACGCTTCAGTTATCGAAAAAGAAATAGAAATTGCTAAAGATCAATTAAGAGCTGAAGGAAAGCCAGAGGCAATGTTAGATAATATTGCTAAAGGAAAAATAAAACGTTTCTTCAAAGATAACACCTTAGTGAATCAAGCTTTTATCAAAGATAGTAAGCAAAGCGTTGCTGCTTATGTAAAAACTATTGGAGATGTTAATGTAACAGGTTTTAAACGTGTTGCCTTAGGATAAGTTATTCTTTGTAATCAGACTAAGCTAAGCTTAGTATATGTTATAATTTTAGATTAAACCTTGTTAGTCACTGAAATAAAATTCAGAGTTCTAGCGAGGTTTTTTCATTGAAACAAGCATTTAAAAAAAGAAAAAAATGCTTAGTTTTGTACAACTTTCTTAAATATGCAATACAAACGAGTACTTTTAAAACTAAGTGGTGAGGCCCTTATGGGGGATAGACACTATGGGATTGACCCTAACCGCCTAAAAGAATATGCCAAAGAAATTAAAGAAGTAACTGAAAAAGGAATAGAACTTGCCATTGTTATAGGTGGGGGAAATATCTTTAGAGGTGTTTCTGGTGCTAGTAACGGAATGGATCGTGTACAAGGTGATCATATGGGAATGTTAGCAACTTGTATAAATGGATTAGCGCTTCAAAGCGCCTTAGAGGACGAAGGAATATATACAAGACTTCAGACCGCCATACAGATTAAAGAAATCGCAGAACCTTATATTAAAAGAAAAGCAATTCGTCATTTAGAAAAAGGGAGGGTTGTTATTTTTGGAGCAGGTACAGGAAATCCCTATTTTACGACAGATACAGCAGCTGTTTTAAGAGCTATTGAAATTAATGCTGATGCAATTTTAAAAGGAACACGTGTAGACGGTATCTATAATGTAGATCCTGAGAAAGATGAAAATGCAATTAAATTTGAAACCATTACATTTAAAGATGTAATCAGTAAAGGATTAAAGGTAATGGACATGACAGCATTTACTTTAAGTGAAGAAAATAAACTTCCAATTATTGTTTTTGACATGAACACAAGTGGAAATCTCTTAAAATTAGTTTCTGGTAAACAAATTGGAACCATTGTTAATCATTAACAAATATCATACTTATGAACGAAGAAATTGAATTTATTGTTGATTCTGCGAAAGAACAAATGCAAGGAACTATAGATTTTTTAATCAAAGAATTAAGAAGTATAAGAGCTGGAAAAGCATCACCATCTATGTTGGCAAATATCATGGTAGATTATTATGGTTCTCAAACTCCATTAGGACAAGTTGCAAATGTAAATACTCCTGATGCCAGAACAATTAGCATTCAACCTTGGGAGAAACAAATGCTTACAGAGATTGAAAAAGCTATTATGAAAGCAAATATTGGTTTTAATCCAATGAATAATGGTGAAAATATAATTATTAATGTACCTCCTTTAACAGAAGAAAGAAGACGAGACCTTGCAAGACAAGCTAAGGCAGAAGGGGAACATGCTAAAGTTGGTATAAGGAATGCTCGTAAAGATGCTAACAACGAAGTAAAAAAATTAGACATCTCTGATGATATGAAGAAGAATGTAGAGACAGATATTCAGCAACTTACAGACACTTTTGTTAAAAAAACTGAGGAATTATTTGACTTAAAAGAAAAAGAAATTATGACTGTTTAAAAGCAGTATAAAAACTTCGTTCATAGCAACAAAAAAATAATATTAATACGAATGAATTTCTGGACTAGAGTATCAAGAATTATCTTAAAAAACAGATACTTAATTCTTATTCTTATTGCTATAGCAACAACTTTTCTTGTTTCTCAAATGAAACATATGAGGTTTTCTTATACCGAGGCAAACCTATTACCAGAAGACCATGAGGTAAACATTCAGTACAATCAATTTTTAGATATTTTTGGCGAAGAGGGGAATTTAATTTTACTTGCAATTAAAGACTCCACAGTCTTTACTCCTACTAAATTTAATCTATGGAATTCATTAGCCAAGTCATTTGACTCTCTAAATGAGGTTGAGTTTACGCTATCTATAGCTGATGTTAAAAAATTAAAAAAAGACACAAAAAATAAAAAATTTTTACTGGAGTCGATCTACACAGAAAAACTTACCTCTCAAAAAACAATTGATGCTGTAAAAGAAGAATTATTTGAAAAACTACCTTTTTACGATAATTTACTATACAATAAGGAAACAGGGACTATACAAACCGCTATCTATATAAATAAAGAAATTGTAAATACACCTGTGAGAAAAGCGTTTGTATTTAACAAACTTATTCCAATCATAGAAGCTTTTGAAAAAGAAACAAACCTAAATGTTCGTGTGTCTGGAATGCCATACATTAGAACTATAAATGCTCAAAATATTATTGATGAAATTCAATTGTTTGTTTTAGGTGCACTTCTTATAACTGGAATTATTTTCTTTTTCTTTTTTCGTTCTTATAGAGCAACATTTATAACACTTTTAGTGGTTACCATAGGCGTTACATGGGCTTTTGGTTTTATTGGGCTCTTTGGTTATGAGATTACTGTTTTAACGGCATTAATACCGCCTTTAATTATCGTTATTGGAGTTCCTAATGCTGTATTTCTTATCAATAAGTATCAACAAGAAATAAAGTTACACGGCCAGCAAGCTAAAGCATTACAACGCGTCATATCTAAAATAGGTAATGCGACATTAATGACTAACATTACTACTGCATCAGGTTTTGCGACTTTTGTTTTTGTTAAAAGTCAATTACTTAAGGAATTTGGTATTCTTGCCTCGATAAACATCTTAAGTATTTTTGTATTAGCACTTTTAATTATTCCTATTCTTTATAGCTTTATGAAGCCTCCAAAGAAGAAACACCTCAATCATTTAGAAAAAAAATGGATTGAAAATGTTGTGAATTGGATGGAGAATATGGTGCGCAAACGTAGAATAACTATATACATTACTACAGTTGTCATTATAATTTTAGGAATTATTGGATTGTATCAAATACGTGTTTCAGGAAGTTTAATTGAAGACATGCCAAAAACAAAAGCTTTCTATAAGGATATTAAATTCTTTGAAAAAGAATTTGGGGGTATTATGCCTTTAGAAATCTTAATTGATACAAAAAAGGAAAAAGGTATTATGAAGCTTTCTACCCTAAAAAGGATGGATAAAATTAATGAAGTTATAGCCTCATTCCCTGAATTATCTAAACCAGTATCTGTTGTTAACTTGGTTAAATATTCTAAACAAGCCTATTATAAAGGCAATCCAAAATACTATCAACTTCCAACATCTCAAGAACAAAACTATATTTTTGAGTACACCAAAAATTCTGACGGAAATTCAAATTTACTGAATAATTTTTTAGATTCTACAGGACAATATGGTCGAATTACCACCTTTATGAAAGATGTTGGAACGGATAAAATGAATGATATTCAGGAACGTCTTCAACAGGTAGTAACTAAAGAATTTCCAAAAGAACGTTACGCTGTGTCTTTTACGGGTAAGGCTTTGGTGTTTTTAAAAGGAACTAATTATTTAATTAGTAATCTTGTCTTTTCACTGTCTTTAGCAATTTTTTTAATAGCATTATTTATGGCTTGGATGTTTAGATCTTTTAAAATGATTTTGATTTCTATCATTCCAAATATGTTGCCATTACTTATTACAGCAGGATTAATGGGCTTCTTTGGAATTCCTATTAAACCCTCCACTATTCTAGTATTTAGTATTGCTTTTGGGATTTCTGTAGACGACACCATTCACTTCCTAGCCAAGTATAGACAAGAATTAATAGCCAATAATTGGAAGATTAGAAAATCTGTTTACGCTGCTCTTAGAGAAACTGGGATTAGCATGTTTTACACTTCAATTGTACTTTTCTTTGGCTTTTTAGTATTTACAGTTTCGAGTTTTGGTGGAACTATAGCATTGGGAGGATTAGTATCTGTTACCTTATTACTTGCAATGGTTTCTAACTTACTCTTATTACCCTCCTTATTACTTACTTTTGAAGATAAAATTGCCAATAAAAAAGTTTTGAAGGAGCCTTCAATAAAAATTATTCCTCAAGAAGAAAATAAAAAACTCAAATAAACCCAAAGGATTACTATAGGATTCATTGGTCAATGTTTTTCAAAAAAAGTATCTTTGCTTTTTTGCGTTGGATAACATAAATTAATGTGTGAAATAATGAAAACAAGTAGTGTAGCCGAATTATTACAATCAGATATAACTTTACAAGAAGTTACTTTAAAAGGATGGGTAAGAACATTTAGAAGTAATCGTTTTATTGCCGTAAATGATGGCTCTACAATTCACAATATACAATGTGTTGTTGATTTTGAAAAGACAAAAGAGGAAACACTAAAAAGAATTACTACAGGTGCAGCTGTTTGTATTATTGGAACACTTGTTGAAAGTCAAGGGAAAGGACAAAATGTAGAAATACAGGTTTCTTCATTGCAGATATTAGGGGATTCAAATCCTGATGAATACCCAATTCAACCCAAAAAACACAGCTTAGAATTTTTAAGGGAAAATGCTCACTTACGAGTACGAACAAATACATTTAGTGCAGTAATGAGAGTTCGCTCTAAATTATCATTTGCTGTTCATAAATATTTCCAAGAAAATGGTTTTCACTACGTTAATACACCTATTATAACTGGTTCAGACGCTGAAGGTGCCGGAGAGATGTTTGGTGTTTCAAATTTTGAGACAAATAAAGCACCTTTAAACGAAGATGGAAATATTGATTATAAACAAGATTTCTTTGGAAAAGAGACAAATCTAACAGTTTCTGGGCAGCTTGAAGCTGAAACCTACGCAATGGCTTTGGGTAAAGTGTATACTTTTGGGCCTACATTTAGAGCAGAGAATTCAAATACAACACGTCACTTAGCTGAATTTTGGATGATTGAACCAGAAGTTGCGTTTATGGATTTAGATGGCAATATGGATTTATCAGAAGATTTTATTAAATCTGTACTTGGATATATTATAGAGCACTGTAAGGATGATTTAGCTTTTTTAGATAAGCGGTTCGCTGATGAAGAAAAGACAAAACCACAATTGCAAAGAAGTGAAATGACATTACTAGAGAAATTAAACTTTGTTGTAGAAAATAACTTCAAACGTGTTAGTTATACAGAAGCAATTGATATTTTACGTAACTGCAAGCCCAACAAAAAGAAAAAATTCCAATTTCCAATACATGAATGGGGAGCAGATTTACAATCTGAACACGAACGTTTTTTGGTTGAAAAATATTTTAAATGTCCTGTGATTTTATTTGATTATCCAGCCAACATTAAGGCATTTTATATGCGTTTAAATGAAGATGGAAAAACTGTAAGAGCCATGGATGTCTTATTTCCAGGGATTGGAGAAATTGTAGGAGGCGCACAACGTGAAGAACGTCTAGATGTTTTAAAAGAAAAAATGGCTGCTTTAGCTATTGATGAAAAAGAATTGTGGTGGTATTTAGATACTAGAAAATTTGGTACTGCTGTTCATTCTGGTTTTGGATTAGGATTTGAAAGGTTAGTTCAATTTGCTACTGGCATGAGTAACATTAGAGATGTAATTCCATTTCCAAGGACTCCACAAAATGCAGAGTTTTAATTCAGTTCTTTTTGTACCTTTAGAACATGCTAAAACAAAGTCTAAACTTTAAGCTTTCCCAAAAGCTTTCACCTCAGCAAATTCAATTAATGAAAATGATTCAATTGCCAACACAGGCTTTTGAAGAGCGTTTAAAGCAAGAAATTGAAGAAAACCCTGCATTGGATACCGGGAAAGAAGAAACAGATGATTTTGAAGAGAATTTAGAAAATGAATTTGATGATGACGGAACAGAAAAAATAGCTACTGAGGATATTAACATTGATGATTATCTTAGTGATGATGAAATCCCTAACTATAAAACACAAGCAAATAACTATTCTTCAGATGATGAAGAAAAGCAAGTGCCTTATGCAGCTGGAAAAACTTTTCACCAATCTTTACGAGAACAATTAAACACCTTTAGTCTTAATGAGGAAGATAATGCTATTGCTGAATTTTTAGTAGGAAGTATAGATGACAGTGGTTATTTACGAAGAGATCTTGCCGATTTAGTAGATGATTTAGCCTTCACTCAAAACGTCTTTACTACTGTAGATAAGATAGAGAACGTTTTAGTTAAAGTCGTTCAAGCATTGGACCCAATAGGGGTTGGTGCTAGAGATCTAAAAGAATGTTTAATCATACAATTAAAGTCTAAATCCTCAACTGACGTTAGAGTACTGGCTATTAGTGTTTTAGAGACTGCATTTGATAAATTTGTCAAAAAACATTATTCGAAATTATTAGAAAAATTTGACATCAATGAAGAAGAACTAAAAAATACAATAACCGAGATATCAAAATTAAATCCAAAACCTGGAAGTTCATATGCTGGAAATAACAAAATAGCAGAACAAATTGTTCCAGACTTTTCTATTCGAATTTTAGATGGAGAACTAGACCTAACATTAAACTCCAGAAATGCTCCAGAATTACATGTTTCTAGAGAATACAACAACATGCTTAAAGGGTATCAAGAAGCTACTGAAAAAAGTAAATCTCAGAAAGATGCTGTAATTTTTATCAAACAAAAACTAGATGCAGCGAAATGGTTTATTGATGCAATAAAACAACGTCAACAAACCCTAATGGTCACTATGAACGCTATTATGCATCATCAATATGATTATTTTTTAACTGGTGATGAACGAAAGTTAAAACCCATGATATTAAAAGATATTGCAGATAAAATACAAATGGACGTTTCTACTGTTTCCAGAGTTGCAAATAGCAAGTACGTGTCTACACCTTACGGAACAAAATTAATAAAAGAATTCTTTTCTGAATCTATGAAAAATGATCAAGGGGAAGAGGTCTCTACCAGAGAAATAAAAAAAATATTAGAAACTGTTATCAGTAAAGAAAACAAAAGAAAGCCTTATACAGATGATAAACTTTCGTTACTTCTGAAAGAAGAAGGTTACCCCATAGCAAGAAGAACAGTTGCTAAATACAGAGAGCAATTAGACATCCCTGTAGCTCGATTGAGAAAAGAATTCTAATGAAATTACACAAAGTTATATCTACTATATTACACCCTACTGTATTACCTACTGTTGGTGCTTTTCTGTATTTTATTTTTGTAGCACAATCATTAGAAAGAAGACTTCAATTAATAGTACTAGGTCTAATATTTATATTAACCTATATCGTTCCTATACTTCTCTTGTTTTTTTTGAAAAATTTCGGATTTATTAAAGACTTCCAGGTTTCTACGATAAAAGAAAGGCGGGTTCCTGTCATATTCATGATTTTGATTTTATATTTTTTAGGAAATACAATCATACAAATTCCTATGATAAGAAATTTAGGTATTCTATTTTATGGTACATCACTAAGTTTAATTTGTATTTATTTACTTTTCAGCACAAAATTAAAATCTAGTTTACATCTAGTTTCAATGGGTAATATGCTTGGTTTTTTTTTAATTATGACCAATGTCAATAATTTATCTATTTTATTTATAATTATACTCTTGATATTTTTATCTGGAATATTGGCAAGCTCAAGATTATATTTAAAGGCGCATACACCTATCGAACTTCTTATTGGTTTTTTTTTAGGATTTATATCTCAATTTCTACTATTTATTTCACTACAATAGATAAAAAATTAAGCCAATTCGCATAATTTTTGAAGAAATATTCACACTATTAAGTGAGGTGTTTTTTAAAATTGGATTTAATCCATAATACATATGGGCTGTAAAAACATCATAACCTGCAGAAAGGGTAAGCCCATATTGCCATGAAGTATAACTAGAAACATTACGATAAGAAAATGAATTGTCTTGGTCAGAAAATTTAAAGTTATTTGACAAATTATAACTTGCTTTGACTCCCACATAAACTCGCCAAAATTTGTAGGTTTGTGCGTCCGAACCCCTCCATCTTAACTCAAAAGGAAACTCTAAATTATGAACTAAAAGTTCATTAATGATTCCAGAATTATCTGCATTAAAAATAATATCGTTATTGTCTTCAGTAATGGTTAATCCATGATTTAACAGATCAAAATTATATCCAAAACCAAGAGCCATAGAAACACTCCCTTGTTTATTTAAAATCTGATCTTTCATAAACCCAGCAGATAAACCATATGAAAAACCGCTTCTTTTTACCGTCGTTGGCTGATTAAACAATTGGTTGTAGGAAATCATAAAATATACCTGATCTTCAGCATACTTATTCCCTAAACTTAATGAATCTTTTTGACCTACCATAGTCAATGAACATAGAATAAAAAATAATAGAATACGGTTTTTCACATCTATAGGATTATAATTTTTTAAAATTATAACATAAAAAAGGGAATACAAAAAAATTGTATTCCCTTTTTTATGTTTAACAATGTATTACGATTAATTGTCAGCTCCAGTTTGAGTAGAGTAACTTAGTTTTAAAGCATTAACATCTCTTAATTTAATTCTAATGTCTGTAATGGTTCCTACACTAGATTCTTTATCTGCTTTGATTGAAGTTGTCATAAATGGAATTTCACCTTCTGAAACCTCTTCTCTAGCTCTTAAAATAAAAGATGGCACATCCTCTGGTGTTGCTATCTTATCATTTAACTGAATTCTATTGTAAGCAGTACCATATTTTTCATCTTTTGCTTTACCAACATAAATAGTACTTACCAAACTCTTATGTTCTAGTTTCTTTATCTCTGTAGCACTTGGTAATCTAGGTGCTTCAATTTGTAAAGAAGTTTCTCTCATAGTAGTAGTTACCATAAAGAAAAATAATAACATAAATACAATATCCGGCAATGAAGCTGTATTTACAGCAGGCATTCCTTTTTTCTTCTTTTTAAACTTAGACATTTTGTATGTTTTTATTGATGTTAAGAGGTAGGTTCAGCATCAGATATGATCTGAGGAAAACTAGTTTTAATATCTTCAACTTTTTTCTTTAGATCATCTTTTTCAATTCCCCTACTGTCTTTATATCTTTTTTCTAATTCTGAATATGTAATATTATAACGTTGTTGACATAATCTATTCCTTAAAACAGTATAAGCCTTTAACAATTCATTTTGAACTTCAATATAGGTTCCATAATCAGTTCCTCTGTCACTTTGTACAGAAATAATTGCTTTGTTAGGATGATCTGAAGATGATGGACTTCTTTCACCTTCACAGTAGTCACATGGTGCTCCTGGGGTACCATCTTCGCCTGGCTTACCATTTCCTCCGCCATTATCAATAAACTTGATAGCAGCTTCCTTAAGTTCTGATAATTCCATCCTATTATCTTCTACCAATAACTCGTTATTTCTATTGATATTTACTTCAAAGATATTTTTCTCCTTAATAATAGGTGGTTTATAATCTGGTGGTGGTTTTTCTGATAATTTCTTAGATATACCTGAATCTACATTCATTGTGGTAGTTACTAAGAAGAAAATTAATAACAAGAAGGCAATATCTGCCATAGACCCTGCATTAATTTCCGGTGTCTCTCTTCTTGCCATAAATTAAGATTTTATAAGTCCTTTTGCTAAGTCTATTACAAAAAATATGCCACCAATTAGTACTAAAATTGTACTGTACCATATTAAACTTCCTACCCACTGATTTGAAGCGGCTCCTAATTCACCACCTTCTAATACTTTCCCCTGTGAATTTAACACGGGTTCACTATCACCTAAAAGGTAAGAAACAATTAAAAGAACAACCATAACCCCTAGACCTAATAAGGTCTTTTTTAAATTTTCTGGATTTTTAACTAATCCTCTTATTGACAAACCTATTGTTATAATCACAGCTGCATAAAATAAATATAATGAGAATGCGATTAAAGGTCCAACAGCACTACTAACCGATTCTGGAGATCCATCAGTAAAAGAAACATTAATAAATAATGCAATTCCTAGTACAGATATAACAGCCACTATGATGGTTAGTATTTTTGAAATTTTACTATTCATAATGCGTCTTATTTTTTATATTTAACTAATAAATCTATAAGAGTAATAGAAGCATCTTCCATATTGTTTACGATACTATCTACTTTAGAGATAATGTAGTTGTAAAAAACTTGAAGTATAATCGCTACAATTAGACCAAATACAGTAGTTAATAAAGCTACTTTAATACCAACTGCTACAACTCCTGGAGAAATATCATTGGCAACAGCAATGGCATCAAATGCGTCAATCATACCAATTACAGTTCCCATAAACCCTAACATCGGTGCTAAAGCGATAAATAATGATAACCAAGAAATATTCTTTTCTAGTAACCCCATTTGTACACCCCCATAACCAATAACAGCTTTTTCTGCAGATTCAATACCTTCATCAACTCTGTCAAGTCCTTGGTAAAAAATAGACGCTACTGGTCCTTTTGAGTTTCTACAAACTTCTTTTGCTGCTTCTACACCACCAGAACTTAAAGCCTCGTCTACACTTGTCATTAATTTCTTAGTATTTGTAGTTGCCATGTTTAAATAAATAATTCTTTCAATAGCAATTGCTAGACCTAAAATAAGGGCTACTAAAACAATTCCCATAAAACCTGGACCACCTTCAATAAAACGTTGTTTTAATACTTGGTGAAAAGTTTGTTCAGCGACCTCAGCCTCTTGTGCAAATACTGACTGGATAGCTCCAAAAAACATGAATCCTGTTACTGTAAGGATATTTACTACTTTTTTCATCATCGTTGTAATTAATTTTTAATAATTTAATTTTTTAAGATATAACATCATGTTACATGAAAAGAAAAAAATTAAACGCTATGAAGTTTCATAAAAATAAAACTACTTTTTGCTTAATTTAATTCAGATGACCAAGTAACAAAAAATAGTTGGTTTCTTAAAAAAAAATAAAAAGTTTTTATACAACTAATACCAAAAACAAAGAGATTTAACAGATTATCTACTTTTTTGTTATTTCTCCCCTCAAAGATTGCTC
>CAJQMN010000062.1 GCA_905479435.1 uncultured Flavobacteriaceae bacterium
ACTAGCTTATTTTTACTAGATTTGTAAATAGAGACACTTACATAGAAAATTATTCATACTTATGGGCTTTTTTGATTTCATGACTGAAGATATTGCCATCGACTTAGGAACGGCAAATACGCTTATTATTCACAATGGAAAAGTTGTGGTTGATAGTCCGTCCATAGTTGCAAGAGATCGTGTAAGTGGTAGAATTATAGCTACCGGTACGGAAGCTAATTTAATGCAAGGAAAAACGCATGAAAATATAAAAACTATTCGCCCACTAAAAGATGGAGTAATAGCTGATTTTCAAGCCTCTGAGGAAATGATTAAGGAGTTTGTAAAGAAAATTCCTGCCTTTCGAAAAAAGTTTTTCCCTCCTTCATTGAGGATGGTAATTTGTATTCCATCAGGAATTACTGAAGTTGAAAAAAGAGCTGTACAAGATTCCGCTAGACACATGAACGCCAAAGAAATATACTTAATATATGAACCAATGGCGGCGGCTATTGGTGTTGGAATTGATATTATGGAACCTAAAGGTAACATGATTATAGATATCGGAGGTGGAACTACTGAAATTGCAGTAGTAGCATTGGCTGGAATTGTATGTGATCAATCAGTAAAAGTTGCCGGTGACTTATTTACTAATGACATCATGTATTATATGCGAACTCAACATAATTTATATGTAGGAGAAAGAACCGCTGAAAAAGTAAAAATAAATATTGGTTCGGCAACAGAAGACCTTGACAATCCGCCAGAGGACATGCTGGTTCAAGGTAGAGATTTACTAAGCGGAAAACCAAAACAAGTTCAAATTTCACATAGAGAAATTGCAAAAGCTTTGGATAAATCAATTCTTAGAATTGAAGATGCTGTTATGGAAACATTGTCTAAGACACCCCCAGAATTAGCTGCCGATATATACAACACAGGAATATATTTAGCGGGTGGAGGCTCCATGCTTAGAGGTTTAGATAAACGACTCTCTAGAAAAACAGATTTGCCTGTTTATATTGCTGAAGACCCTTTAAGAGCAGTGGTAAGAGGTACAGGAATTGCTTTGAAAGAGCTAGATAAATATAAAAATGTCTTAATGAAATAATCAAAGACATCTCTACTTCTTATGCAACAACTCATTTATTTTATTCAGAAGTATCGATATTTTTTATTTTTCCTGTTTTTAGAGCTTATTGCATTTCAACTCATTATAAATAACCTTAATTTCCATAACAGTAAATTTATAAATTCTGCTAGCTCAATAACTGGAGATTTTTACAAGAAAACGAACTCAATCCGTGATTATTTTCAACTTGATATAGAAAACAAAGAACTGTTAAATGAAAATTTAATATTAAAAAATAAGCTCGAAAGATTATCTCAAAAAATTGATACTGTAGCTGTTACTAAAATTTTTGAAAAAACAAATGCTAGTCAAAGATACTCATACCTTCAAGGTAGAATAGAAAAAAATCAATTTCGCAATAATTATAATTTTTTAACCATTAATTTAGGTAAAAAAGATAGTATTACCCCTGAAATGGGAGTTATAAATAGTAAGGGAATTCTTGGCATTGTAGAAAATGTTCTTCATCGTTATTCAAGAGTTAGATCAATATTAAATAAGAGCAGTAAAATTAATGCGAAACTCAAAAATAGCAACTATTTTGGAACCTTAACTTGGGATGGTTTTGATTATAACATTACTCAATTATTAGATATTCCTAGACAGGCAAAACTGAAGGTGGGTGACACCATTATAACCGGGGGAATGTCTTCAATTTTTCCAGAAGGAATACCTATTGGGAGTATTGATACTATAGTCAATGGAGTAAGCATTAAAAGGGTTATAAATATTAAACTCTTTAATGACATGAGTAGCCTTAAAAATATTTATGTGGTTAAAGACTTTGATAAACAACAACTTATGAATCTTGAAAAAACCGAAAATGAATAAAATTCGTATTTTTTTGTGGATCACCATCATTCTCTTCCTCCAAATATTAGTGTTGAATAATATTAATTTTTCTCAACACATTAACCCATATCTATACATCTCTTTTATTTTCTTATTTCCATTAACTAAAAATCGGTTTATTTTTTTAACAGCTGCTTTTTTTTACGGTTTAATCTTAGATTTCTTTTCTGATACAGGCGGTATTCACACTGCATCACTAGTATTTGTTGCTTTTTTTCGTTTATACTTTATCAAACTTTTTTTTAGAAAAAATAACATAGACTATCTTCTTTTTGATCTTCATTCTGAAGCATTTGGGCAAGTGTTTAATTATGTGGTGACCATAACAATTATTCACCATTTTATATTATTTTCGTTAGATAACTTTAGTTTTAATAATATAAATATTGTGTTGTTAAATACTTTGTACTCGAGTATTTTTACCTTGGTTCTTTATTTTTTAGGGTCATATATTTTAAGAAAAAAACAACCGCGTTAATATGAAAAGGAGTTTTTTACTATACTTTCTAATCACTCTAATCGGATTCCTTTTTGTGGGAAGGTTGTTTCAATTACAAGTTATAAAAGGTAGCGATTATAACCCAGTAAAAACATCTGCTGTTAAAGTAAAATTTGACATGCCTGAGAGAGGTTATGTTTATGATAGAAATGGAGAATTACTAGTTGCCAATCAACTCTCATATGATGTAACTATAGTTCCAAATGAAGTAACTCCTCTAGATACATTAGAGTTTTGCTCTCTTTTAAAAATAAGCAAAGAAAACTTTATTAAGCGTTTTAAAAAAGCCGAAAATTATGCTCCTTGGTTAGAATCAGTTTTTTTAAAACAACTTGCTAAAGAGGATTTTGCTTACTTACAAGAAAAACTTCACAAATTTCAAGGATTTAATATTCAAAAAAGAGTGATAAGAAATTATCCTATAAAGTCTGCTGCAAATGTTTTAGGATATATTAGTGAAGTCAATGAACTTGTCGCAAAAAAAGACAATTACTATCAACAAGGAGAACTCATTGGTAAAGCTGGAATAGAGGCGCAGTATGAAAAAATATTGAGAGGAAAAAAAGGGAAAAAATATTTTCGAAGGGATCGATTCAATAAAATAAAAGGACCTTTTAAAAACGGTTTGTATGACTCTACAGCTGTTAATGGAAAAGATATCATGTTAACAATAGATAGTAAACTTCAGCAGTATGGAGAATATTTAATGAAAGGTAAACGTGGAGGTATTATAGCACTGGAACCCTCTAGTGGTGAAATTCTAGCTTTGGTAACTTCACCTAGCTACGACCCAAATATGATGGTAGGCCGTTTACGCTCACCTAACTCAGTAAAGCTAATTGGAGACAGTATTAACAAGCCAATGTATGATAGAGGACTTAAAGGAACTTACCCTCCAGGGTCGCCATTTAAATTGGTAAATGCACTCATTGGACTTCAAGAAAATGTGATTGATGAAAACACACACTTCGTATGTAATGGTGGTTATCGTTATGGGAATCGAAAAAATGAGTTTATGAAGTGTCATTGTGATATATACGGGAAACCCATTCAACTAAATTCAGCAATTTCAAAATCTTGCAATAGCTATTTCGCTAATACCTACAAGAGAATTATTGAAAAAAATAAAAATTCTAAAAGCGGAATGAATAACTGGAGTACACATGTTAAAAGTTTTGGATTAGGGAACTATTTAGGATATGACTTACCAGAGGGCGACAAGGGTTTGATACCTGATGGAGATTATTATAATAGAATGTATAGGTATAAGTGGAATGCATCCACAAATATCTCTAATGCTATTGGGCAAGGAGAAGTCTTAACAACACCTATTCAGTTAGCGAATGTAACCGCAGCAATTGCAAATAGAGGGTTTTTTTACACCCCTCATATAGTTAAAAAAATTAATAACCAAGCCATTACAGATTCATCATATACAATACCAAAACATACTACCATAGACAAAAAACACTTCGACCCAATCATCCAAGGAATGCACGAAGTTTTTAAAACAGGCACAGCTAGTTGGGTAAATATTGAAGGTGTTGATATTGTTGGAAAAACAGGTACTTCAGAAAATTTTATGAGGGTAGGAAGAAAAAAAATTAAATTACCAGATCATTCTATTTTAGTAGCTTTTGCTCCCAAAAACAATCCTAAAATTGCTGTTGCTGTATTTATTGAAAATGGAGGGTTTGGATCAACTGTTGCCGCTCCAATAACAAGCCTTATGATAGAAAAGTATCTAACAGGAATGATTAATAGAAAATGGATTGAAGAACGAATGTTAAAAACGGATTTAAGTCCAATATATGAGAGACAAACTATAGCAATAAAACAAATTGAGACAGGAACAAAATAATATTTTTTTTGGTATTGATTGGCTACTCGTACTTTTTTTCACACTACTGGTTGGCTTTGGTTGGATAAACATCTATGCCGCATCCTATACTGATGAAACTATTCAGGTTTTTGATTTTTCCTCAAAATATGGCAAACAACTTCTTTGGATATTATTTAGCATACCTCTCATCATCTTGATATTATTTATTAATGCTAAGTTTTATCAGCGTTTTTCTAGTATTTTTTTCATTCTTTCATTATTAACATTGATTGGACTATTTATTTTTGGAACAGAAATTAATGGTGCAAGATCTTGGTACCGTTTTGGAGGTGTTAGTTTACAACCCTCTGAGTTTGCAAAGACTTTTACTGCTTTAGCTTTAGCAAAATTAATGAGTGATAGAAAATATAATTTGAGCATATTAAAAAATCAAATAAAAGCATTTATTATAATTTTTTTACCTGCTTTGCTGATTGCACTTCATGATCCGGGTTCTGCCATTATATATTTAGCATTCTTTTTCGTTTTGAATAGAGAGGGATTAACCTTAGCCTATATTATTTTTGGAGCGCTTTCTATTGTATTATTTATTGCTACAATTATAGCAGGTGTTAAAGTTATTATGAGCTCATTATATATTCTTATTACCATATATAGTATTTATAGTATTTACAGAAATAAGCGTTTCTTAAAGTTTAATTGGTTGAAAGTTGTGGCGCTATATTTATTTTCTTCTTTTTTTATTCTTAGTGCAGATTATTCTTACAATAATATTTTAAAAAAACATCAAAGAGATCGTTTTGAGGTAATTCTAGGAAAAACTTCAGATACTAAACAAATTGGATACAATTCAGATCAATCCATACAAACTATTAGTTCAGGAAAATTTTGGGGAAAAGGTTTTCTTGAGGGAGACAAAACTCAAGGAAACTTTGTGCCTGCACAAGACACCGATTATATCTTCAGTGTTGTTGGAGAAGAATGGGGTTTTGTAGGGTCTAGTTTAGTGATATTTTTATTTATGGCGCTTCTTTATAGAATAATATATAGAGCAGAAAAACATGCCAATAAATTTGGCAGAATTTATGGTTATGGAGTAGCTTCTATATTGTTTTTTCATTTAATAGTAAATATTGGGATGGTAATTGGAGTTTTACCTACAGTTGGAATTCCATTACCATTTTTTAGCTACGGTGGCTCCTCATTATGGGGATTTACACTTTTACTCTTTATTTTCATAAAACTAGATGCTCAAAAAAGTTATGATTGGTAAAGCTGTTTAGAAATAAAAAAAACGCTCTGTAATTATACAGAGCGTTTTTTTTATTTTATATTTTTTGGAAACTATAACGTAGCTACTTGCTTTGTTAATTTTGATTTCAAATTAGCTGCTTTGTTTTTGTGTATGATATTATTCTTTGCTAGTTTATCTAACATTGAAACCACTTTTACTAACATGCCTTCAGCTTCCTTCTTGTCAGAAGATGCACGTAAATCTCTAACAGCATTACGTGTAGTTTTATGCTGATGCTTGTTACGTAATCTTTTTGATTCGTTACTTCTTATTCTTTTTAATGCTGACTTATGATTTGCCATTTCTTTAATGTTTTTTTTAATAAAACTTGTAGTCCGTACGGGAATCGAACCCGTGTTACCAGGATGAAAACCTGGCGTCCTAACCCCTAGACGAACGGACCAATTGCAATCTTACAGGAAATAGTCCTTTGATTGCGGATGCAAATATACAACGTTTTTAAAATTCTACAATATTTTTTTAAAAAATTTAATAGGCCTTTGCGAATAAGACTCTTCTCACTGATTTTCCTCCCGAAAAAACACAGAATCCAAGCTCTTCTTTAGCATCATTAGGGATGCATCGAATCGTTGCTTTCGTTATTTCTTTAATCCTGTTTTCAGTTTCAATAGTCCCATCCCAATGCGCAGAAACAAATCCACCTTTAGTATTAATTATAGTTTTAAACTCATCAAAACTATTTACTTCTGTAATATGATTTTTCTGGTATGAAAGCGCTTTTGAAAATAAATTTTCTTGAATTTCCTCTAATAAATTTTCTATATAATTAATTAAATCATCCTGAAAAATGGTCTTTTTTTCTAAGGTATCTCTTCTAGCAACCTCCACTGTATTATTTTCTATATCACGATTACCTATGGCAATTCTTATAGGAACACCTTTAAGTTCGTATTCTGCAAACTTTGCTCCTGGTCTAAAAGTATCTCTGTCATCAAATTTGACTGAAATTCTTTTAGACTTTAAAGATTTTACGATAATTTCTACCTTTTCAGAAATCACAGCTAACTGATCTGCCCCTTTGTAAATAGGAACAATTGCTACCTGAATTGGCGCTAGTTTTGGAGGTAATACCAACCCTAAATCATCTGAATGAGTCATTATCAGTCCTCCAATTAATCGAGTAGATACCCCCCAGGAAGTAGCCCATACATATTCTTGTTTACCTTCTTTAGATGTATATTTTACATCAAAAGCTTTTGCGAAATTTTGACCTAAAAAATGAGATGTACCAGCTTGTAACGCTTTACCATCTTGCATCAAAGCTTCAATTGTATATGTATCTTCTGCACCTGCAAACCTTTCACTTTCAGACTTATAGCCTTTCACTACTGGCATTGCCATAAAATGCTCTGCAAATTCAGCATAGATTTTTTGCATTTGAACTGCTTCTGCTACTGCTTCAGTTTTAGTTGAATGTGCAGTATGCCCTTCTTGCCATAAAAACTCAGCTGTCCTCAAAAATAATCTAGTTCTCATTTCCCATCGAACAACATTAGCCCATTGATTAATTAATAACGGTAAATCTCTGTAAGACTGAATCCACCCTTTATAAGTGTTCCAAATAATAGCTTCAGAGGTAGGTCTAACGATTAGCTCCTCCTCTAACTTAGCTTCCGGGTCAACTCGAAGTTTACCCGTATGATCAGGATCATTTTGCAACCTGTAATGCGTAACTACGGCACATTCTTTAGCAAATCCCTCTGCATTTTTTTCTTCAGCTTCAAATAAACTTTTAGGAACAAATAGAGGGAAATAAGCATTCTGATGTCCTGACTCTTTGAACATTCTATCTAATTCTGCTTGCATGTTCTCCCATATTGCAAACCCATAAGGCTTGATTACCATGCAACCTCTTACTGCAGAATTTTCAGCTAAATCTGCTTTCTGTATAATTTCATTATACCATTTAGAATAATCTTCTGCTCTTTTTGTTAACTTCTTACTCATAATCCAAACTTTGGCACAGATATTGTTTAATATAGATTGTTAAATTTATTGTAAATTTGATGTAATGTATAAATACAAAAGCAAAACTAAAGCATTTTAGGCACAGAGAACAAAAAAAAATGCTTTTTAGCTGCAAATTTTGTTTTTATCAACACTAAATAAGTTATTATGAAATTGAACTACCTTCACAAACTTAGTCAGTATCCTCTTTTATTTCTATTAGTACTTGTTTTAATCTCTTCATGTACTGTTTATCAAAATGTTCCTGATACTGATGGTATTTATTCTCCAGAAAAAAATAGAACAAAAATTATTGTAGATAGTAGCAAAGAATATCAAGAAAACGAAAATAAGTACTTTACAAAAGAACTTGAAAGAATTGACCTCATTAACGACACAGATATTCTTACTAACATTGAAACATACAGCTCAATTGAAGATACCACAAATAACGCTTCTGAGAGCACAAATCCTTACAACGTAAATAGTGTTTGGGGAAATTCAGATAGTGAACAAATAGTTATTAATCTTAACTTAAATAATGTTGGGTATGGATTTAATAATTATTGGAATTTTTACGACCCTTACAATACGTATGGCTATTTAAATCCATGGAATAGAAGAGCTTGGAGATTTGGATGGAGAGGCAGGTTTGGTGACCCTTCTTTTTTGCCAGGCTATGGATATTTCCAACTTCCGTATTTCAATCCTTTTTTCAACGGTATTTATGGATATGGTTATTTTAATTCAAGAAATTATTATGGGTATGGTTTCTTAGCCAACAGATATAGAAATTATAATTATGGTAGGAGAAATTATTCTTACACCACATTAAATTCAAGAAATTATTCAAACTCTAGAAGGATAAGTAACAGCAACAGAAGAGTAACCTTTACCAATAGAAGATCACAAAATACGGCCAGAGATGTTAATATAGACGATCTGGCAAGTAGATTAAGATTGGATAAAAGTAAAATCAAGGTTTACAGCCAAACAGAAAATGTTCCCGATGAAAGTAGACGATCTAGTAGAAATGTTAGAAAAACTTCTACAGTTCGTTCTGGTGGCTCATCCAAAAGATCTAGTTATAATTCAAATGCTTCCAGGTCTAGAAGTAATAGTTCATCAAGAATGAGAAGCAGTAA
>CAJQMN010000063.1 GCA_905479435.1 uncultured Flavobacteriaceae bacterium
GTATGTGAAAGGAAAGGAATTTGCATTCCTCCATCTTCATAATTAAATGGCGCTGAAATTAAGCCCATTTCTCCTCCCTTATACATCATTGTTTTTACTTGATCATGAACAAATACTTTACCGTCTTTATGGTAAGCTGGATTTTCATCCATTTCTTTTACATACGGGAATAATTCTCTATCTGCAAACTCTTTGACTGAATCTATAAACATGTCTAGTGATTCTTTATCATGATCTTGAAAACGATCTCTAACTAAAAGGTCTTCTAAATTGTGAATATCATAAAGAAGATATTTTAATGTATCTATGTCAACATACTTTTCAGCCATATTATCTTACGTTTTTTAAAAATTGATGTTTTTTTACTTAATGCTACGAAGATAGGACAAATAATTATAAAATACTATGCATGCATAGTATTTTATAGGTGGTTTTTTATCTTAATTAGTTCTGCTTTTACAGATTCTAATCTACTTACGATTTCATGATTGTTTATCGTACCAAGCGGATTTTTCTTTAATTTTTGTTTAGCTCCTTCTAAAGTAAAACCCCTTTCTTTGACAAGATTATAGATAAGTTTAAAGTTGGAGACATCGTTGGAAGTAAATAAACGATTTCCTTTTGCATTTTTTTTGGGCTTAATAATTTCAAATTCTTTTTCCCAAAAACGTATTAAAGAAGTATTTACATTAAATGCTTTGGCCACCTCACCTATTTTATAATATCTTTTTTCGGGCAGATCTATATGCATTAGTCTAATGATTGATTTTCTTGTGAAGCCAATTCTAACATTCTATCATATTCTTCTGCAGTTAAATCACTAAAATAAAAATAGACAGGATTTAATTTTTTATTTCCTTTTATCACTTCATAGTGAAGATGCGGAGCTGTTGAAATCCCTGAGGTTCCTACATAACCAATTAAATCTCCACGTTTTACTTTTTGATTTTTACGAACAGTATATTTTTCTAGATGTGCATAAAATGTTTTATACCCAAATCCATGATTTATTTTAACTTGGTTTCCATAACCTCTTCTAGACCTTTTAACTTTTTCTACTTTCCCATTTCCTGTAGCATATACCGGTGTGCCTCTTGGAGCAGAAAAGTCCATTCCCCAATGAAACTTTCTAGTTTTGTAAATGGGGTGTATTCTGTACCCATAACCAGAAGCCATTCGTTTCAAGTTTTTATTTGCGACTGGCTGAATTGCTGGTATTGAAGCTAGCATTTCTTTTTTATTTTTTGCCAACACAACAATTTCATCCAATGACTTCGATTGAACAACCATTTGTTTCGATAAAATATCTATTTTTTTTGTGGCTTCTTTTATGAGTTTAGAATTGTCATAACCATTTAAATAACTATATCTATTTACACCACCAAAGCCAGCTTTTCGTTGTTCTTCTGGAATAGGATTAGCCTCAAAGTAAGCTCTGTAAATATTGTTATCTCTTTGTTGTAATTGAGATAAAATAGAAGAGCTTTCGTCTAATCGTTTATTTAACAGTTCGTAGTTAAATTTAAGATTTTCTAACTCTCTCTCTTGTGCTAATTGATTTGGAGTTTTTAAAAACTGACTTAATACAACAAAACCTGAGAGCATTATTAGAACAAGCCCAAAGAAACTTAGAATAATTATCTTAGAAATATTTCCTTTTGATTTTTCTATTCTACGATAGCTTAGGGTATCAGAGTCGTAATAATATTTTACTTTTGCCATAAATCTAAATATGCTACTTTTGTTACTATAAACTACAATAAGAGAAAGTAATTTATAAATTAACAAAAGCAAATTTACAAAATGTTTCACTAACAATAACTTTGACTCATTTCTAGTATAAATTTTAACATTAACGGTAATAGAAAATCAACTTTTGATTTATGAAATCTAAAGAAATTCGTTCTCATTTTTTAAATTTTTTTAAAGAAAAATCTCATCAAATTGTTCCTTCATCTCCTATGGTTTTGAAAGATGATCCTACCTTGATGTTTACTAATTCAGGAATGGCTCCATTCAAAGAATATTTTTTAGGAAATAAAAAACCAAAGAATACTAGAATATCTGACACGCAAAAATGTCTTAGAGTTTCTGGAAAACACAATGATTTAGAGGAGGTTGGATACGACACCTATCACCATACCATGTTTGAAATGTTAGGCAATTGGAGCTTTGGAGATTATTTCAAAAAAGAGGCTATAACATGGGCTTGGGAATTATTAACTGAGGTATATGGAATCTCTGAAAATATGCTTTACGTTACAATTTTTGAGGGTAGCACTGATAGAGATAATTTGCCAATTGATCAAGAAGCATTGGATTTTTGGAAGGAAATTGTTCCTGAAGATCGTATCTTAATGGGTGACAAAAAAGATAATTTCTGGGAAATGGGTGAACAAGGTCCTTGTGGACCGTGTTCAGAAATTCATGTAGATATTAGAACTGATGAAGAAAAGGCAGCTGTAGATGGAAAAAGTTTAGTAAACATGGATCATCCACAAGTCGTTGAGATCTGGAACTTGGTTTTTATGCAATACAATAGAAAAGCAAATGGAACCCTAGAGGACTTACCAGCAAAACATATCGATACAGGAATGGGGTTTGAGCGTCTATGTATGGTTTTACAAAATGTAAAATCTAATTATGATACAGATATTTTTACTCCATTAATTAGAGAAATCGAAGCAATTTCTTCTGTAATTTATGGTGAAAATGAAAAAGAAGATATTGCTATAAGAGTAATTGTGGATCATGTAAGAGCTGTTGCTTTTTCAATTGCAGATGGACAATTACCTAGTAATACAGGTGCAGGCTATGTGATCCGAAGAATTTTGAGAAGAGCTGTTCGTTACGGATTTACATTCCTACATAAAAAGGAACCTTTTATGTATAGATTGATAAACATTCTTTCTGAAAAAATGGGAACTGCATTTCCAGAATTAAAAGCACAGAAACAATTGATTGAAAATGTAATAAAAGAAGAAGAAACTTCTTTTTTAAGAACATTAGATCAAGGACTTATATTATTAGATACAATTATTGAAACTTCAGATTCTAAACAAATTTCAGGTAAAAAAGCTTTTGAATTGTATGATACATTTGGATTTCCAATAGATTTGACTTCGCTAATTTTAAGAGAAAAAGGGTTCGTTTTAAACGAAGACGATTTTCATATTGAAATGAAAAAACAAAAAGAACGTTCACGTTCTGCAAGTGAATCCTCTACTGAGGATTGGACCCAAATTAGTAATATTACTGAAGTAGGTTTTGACGGTTATGACGCAACGGAGTCTGAAGTAAAAATTACTCGCTTTAGAAAAGTTACATCAAAAAAAGAAGGGGATCAATATCAATTAGTTTTTAACCAAACCCCTTTCTATCCAGAGGGTGGAGGACAAGTTGGCGACAAAGGGTATTTGGAAGATATTCATGGAGATGTGCTTTATATACTGAATACTAAAAAAGAGAATAATGTTATTATTCATTTTACAAATAACTTACCAAAAAATCTAGAAGAACCCTTTAATGCTGTTGTAGATCAAAAACAACGTCATAGAACCTCAGCAAACCACAGTGCAACTCATCTTCTTCACCAAGCCCTTCGTGAAGTATTAGGAACACATGTTGAACAAAAAGGGAGTGCTGTAAATTCTAAACATTTACGGTTTGATTTTTCTCATTTTTCAAAATTAACTTCAGAGGAGTTACATGATGTGGAATATTTTGTGAATGCGAGAATTGAAGGAAAACTTCCTTTGGAAGAAAAACGTAGTATCCCAAAAGAAGAAGCAATTGCTGAAGGTGCAATAAGTTTATTTGGTGAAAAATATGGAGATCAAGTCAGATCTATTCGTTTTGGACAATCTATTGAATTATGTGGAGGAACTCACGTCACAAATACCTCAGAAATTTGGCATTTCAAAATTAAATCTGAGGGAGCTGTAGCTGCTGGTATAAGAAGAATTGAAGCAATTACTATGGATGCTACTAAAGCATATTATTTAGAAAATAACAGTAGCTTCCAGGAGATTAAGGACGTACTTAATAATCCAAAAGAGCCTATTAAAGCAATTCTTGCCCTACAGCAAGAAAATAGTGCATTAAAGAAACAACTAGATCAGTTGATAAAAGCAAAAGCTAAGCATCTTAAAAATGATTTGAAAAATGAACTCAAAGAAATCAATGAAGTTCAATTTTTAGCAAAAAAAATTGATTTAGATGCAAATAGTATCAAAACGCTGGCATTCGAATTAGGGAGTGAGTTTAAAAATTTATTCTTATTGTTTGGAGCTGAAATAAATGGAAAAGCGATCTTAACCTGTTATGTATCAAAAGAAATTGTGGAGAGTAAAAATCTAAATGCAGGAACCATTGTTAGAGAATTAGGAAAGTATATTCAAGGCGGCGGCGGCGGTCAAGCATTTTTTGCAACAGCAGGTGGAAAAAACCCTTTAGGAATTCAGGAGGCTTTAGAAAAAGCTATAACATATTTGGATTAACATTTTATCGGTCGGTTGTTATAAATTAAAAATAATCAATAAAAAAGGGAACTCAAGTTAAAACCAGTTTTTGAATCTTCAAACTCACATACCATTTTCTAAAAATTCCAGCAATCCTATAGATTACAACTCAAAGATAATTTTACTAGGTTCTTGTTTTTCGGATAATATTGGGCAAAAATTAAGGTATCATAAATTTCAGTCGATACTTAATCCTTTTGGTATTTTATTTCATCCAAAAGCAATTGAATCAGTTATTAAAAATGCCATTACTAAAAAAGAATATACTGAAAAGGACCTCTTTTTTTTAAATGAACGTTGGCAATCTTTTGAAGCACATTCAAAACTGAGTTCCTCATCAAAAGAGGAAGCTTTGGATCAACTTAATAAGGCATCTGTATCAATAAACACAGCTTTACAAAGTAGTAGTCATATCATAATTACCCTAGGAACATCTTGGGTGTACCGTTTGTTGGAAACTGATGAAATTGTTGCTAATTGCCATAAAGTCTCCCAACATAAATTTAAAAAGGAACTTGTTTCAATAGTTGAAATTAATAAAAGTCTTTCGTCAATAATTTCTTTGGTTAGAAAAGTTAATGCAAATATAAATTTCATTTTTACGGTATCCCCCATTCGTCATTTAAAAGATGGATTTATTGAAAATCAACAGAGTAAATCTCATTTGATTTCAGCTCTTCATCAAATCATACCAAAACATAAAAACAGTTTCTATTTCCCAAGTTATGAGATTATGATGGATGAATTGAGGGATTATCGATTTTACAAAGAAGACATGATTCACCCAAATGATATTGCGATAAATTATATTTGGAAAAAGTTTTATGAAAATTGGTTATCCGATGAAGCACTTGAATTAAAAAAGGAAGTGATTAAAATTCAGAGAGGTCTTGAACACAAACCTTTCAACCCAAATTCTAAAAAACATCAGCAATTTTTATCTTCTCTTCAAGAAAAAATCGAAACCCTTAAAAAAAAATATTCTCACATTTCTTTTTAAAAAAAATAAACTTCAGGTTAGTCTATAAATTTTGAAACGTTACCCCAAGGACCTCCGTTAATGATGTCTAATCCATGTTGTAGCAAAAAATCTGTAGCACTCTGACTTCTACCTCCACTTTTACAAACTGCTATTATAGGTTTTTGAAACCCTTTGATATGATCTATATGATCAGGAATAGAATTTAAAACAATATGCTCTGAACCATTAATATGCCCCTCATTCCATTCTTGAAGCGTTCTAACATCTAAAATAATAGCTCCTTTTTTTAAATATTCCTCAATTTTATTTGTAGCATTTTTATTGCTAAACATTCCAAATAAACTCATAATAGTTTTGTTGTTAAATTTATTTCGTAAAATTAAACATTTTATACAGATAAATAGAGGAATTAACATGGTTTTGGTACGCTAAATTAATTATTGAATTAATCAAATGTGATCAATTGCCAATAGAAGTTAAAATAAAAAAAGTCGCAATCAATAGATCAAGTATTATCTTTATAATGAATTACTGAATCGGTTTCGCAGAATTTTAATAAACACCTTAAAATCTTTCTTACTTTTACAATTCAAAACATACCATGAACAAGAAAGTAATCTTACTAATTTTAGACGGCTGGGGAATTACCCAAGACCCAAAAGTTTCTGCAATTTTTAATGCAAAAACACCCTACATTAATTCACTTTATGATAGCTACCCATCCTCGGAATTGAGAACCGACGGTGAACATGTAGGTTTACCTGAAGGTCAAATGGGAAATTCTGAAGTAGGTCACATGAATTTAGGTGCTGGTAGAATTGTTTATCAAAATCTTGCAAAAATTAATATTGCCGTTAGAGAAGGTAAATTATCTAAAGA
>CAJQMN010000064.1 GCA_905479435.1 uncultured Flavobacteriaceae bacterium
AAAACACTAATTTTGCAAAAAAATAATCTAGCTTGGTAAAAATAGACTCTATAGAACTCCCAGATTTTCCACTATTATTAGCACCTATGGAAGATGTTAGTGATCCACCTTTTCGTGCTTTATGCAAAGAAAATGGTGCTGATGTTGTGTATACTGAGTTTATTTCTTCTGAAGGATTAATTCGTGATGCTGCTAAAAGTGTTATGAAATTAGACATTTATGAAAAAGAACGCCCTGTAGGAATTCAAATTTTTGGAGCCAATTTAGATTCGATGTTACGCTCTGTTGAAATTGTAGAGAAAACAAACCCAGATATTATCGATATTAATTTTGGTTGCCCTGTTAAAAAAGTGGTCTCTAAGGGTGCAGGTGCTGGAATATTAAAAAATATTGACTTGATGGTTTCGCTTACTGAAGCCATGGTAAAACATACAAATTTACCAATTACAGTAAAAACTCGTTTGGGCTGGGATCATGACTCTATAAAAATAGTAGAAGTTGCAGAAAGATTACAAGATGTAGGTTGTAAAGCCATTTCTATTCATGGAAGAACCCGTGCTCAAATGTATAAGGGAGACGCAGACTGGAAACCCATAGCTGAGGTAAAAAATAATCCTAGAATGCATATCCCTGTCTTTGGAAATGGCGATGTAACTACCCCAGAAAAAGCGAAAGAGATGCGCGATGTTTATGGTTTAGACGGAGCAATGATAGGAAGAGCTTCGATTGGATATCCTTGGTTTTTTAACGAAGTAAAACATTATTTTAAAACAGGTGAGCATCTCGCTGGGCCAACAATTTCTGAAAGAACAGAAATGGCACGACGTCATTTACAAATGGCGATAGATTGGAAGGGAGAACATTTAGGAGTGGTTGAAACTAGAAGACACTATACCAATTATTTTAAAGGAATTCCTCATTTTAAAGAGCATCGTTTAAAAATGGTTACCTCAGATGATCCAAAAGATGTATTTGCTGCTTTTGACATTGTTCAAGAAACCTTTGGCAATGCCATGATTCCAGAAATTGGATAATACTGTTATTTTACTACAATAGTATTTTTAATTGTAGTAATCTCTGATAGTTTTTCTGTAGGTATATTCATAGGGTAAGTTACCACAACAGATAGCCACTTTTTTTCATATAAATAATACATTTTTATTCTTTGGAATCTTTTTTTATTTCTTACAAAAGAATATGATTTTTTTACAAACTCTCCTAATCTATCTTCTCCTTTACTTTTTTTTATTGAAGACGTCAACCTTTCATTAAAATTTGGTGAGCGAAAAGATCGTAATCTTCGATTGAGATCTCTTTTAGGGTTTTCTGAGTTGTGAACATAAATAACAATAGATGTTTCAGATTTGACTTCGTTATTTTTAAATGGAGAATGATAAATTACCTCCTTTGCAATAGGCTCTAAATAACTTCGCCAACCATAAGGAAAATTTACTAGATAATCATTAGTCTCAAAAACGTAAAAATCTTCTTTTTCAACTACTGATACCCCTAAATTTTTTAGCAAATTTTCACCGTTATTTGGGTATAGCTTAGTGCTAGCAGTATTTTTAGAGGAAGAACAAGAGATAAAGAAGATTAAGAGTACTAGATAGGGAGCTTTCATAATTTTTTTCTCTAAAATTATTAAAAATTATTTATTTATTAATAAAACCATTAGAAATTCTACTGCTAGCTACCTTAGCTGCTAAAAAACCTAGTACTGTAATTGTGACAACTACAATAAATAAATTTGACAACCTTAGCTCTACAGGATAGGGTATTGAAGTTGTGATCATAAAAATTTGAAATTTTTGCTGAACAATTACTAAGATTACTGATAAAAATAACCCTACTGCCATTGACATAAGTGTCAATAAAAAACCTTGTAACACAAAAATCTTTTTTATTTCAGGTATTGAAACGCCCAAACTCAACAGTGTTTTTAGATTCTTTTTTTTATCAATAATCATCATAATAATAGAACCAATAATATTGAACATTGCAATAATTATAATTAATGTAAAAATTAAATACGAAATAAAGTTTTCTGTATTAATTACTTTATAAAGGAGTTCATTTAGCTGAGCCCGTGTTTGAACTTTATATTGACTTCCTAGTTTTTCTTGAACTGACTGCGCATAATTTGCTGCATCTGTTTCAGGTTTTAACTTTATTTCTATCCCTGTAAACTGATCTGAATTAAAATTTAATAATTGTTGAGCTTGTGCATTTGAAATAAAAACATAGTTGTTTTCAAAGTCTTCAGTTGCATAGTATATACCCACAATTTGAGTATTAATTTTTCTGAAGCTTCGTGATGGATTTATAAATCCTGTTCCAACTTTAGGAACAAGAATCTCTAAATACTCTCCAAAACTTTCAACACCTGCAGATAATTTATACGCTAAACTATTCCCAACAATACTTGTATTAGTATATTCTTTTTTCAACCATGTACCCACCTGAATTGCTTGATCTAAAGCTACTACCTTAGTATAATTATAATCAACACCTTTTATAAAAGCGATCTGTTGCTTATTCTTGTTTTTTAAAAAAACTCTTTCTTCAATTACTTTTGAAAAAGCTGCAATTTCAGAATCCTTGGAAATGAAGTTTTGTAAAGGTGCATCATAAATAAAACTTTTACCTTTAGTTGCAGTAATTTTTATATCTGGATCAGAAATATTAAGTAAAGAATAATTAAAGGTTCTTAAGCCAGAAAAGGCTGAAAGAATAATGAATAATGCAGCTGTACCAAGAACAACACCTGTAGATGCGATGATTGTAATAATATTAATTGCATTAGTTCCACTTTTAGCAAATAGATATCTTTTGGCTATGTATAATGGAAAATTCAAAGAGAATGATAGTTATTGTTTTTTGCGTCTTGGTAGTACACTTGGGTCTTGAATTGGATTTACATCTCCACCTCGTAATGACTTGTCTATTTCTTCAATATAATCTAAAGAATCATCTCCAAAAAAGAGAAGTTCCGGCATTCTTCGTAATTGATTTCGAGTTCTTTTTGCTAGTTCATGACGAATTAAAGGGGAATTGTACTTTACTCCCTCAATAATAGCTTTTCTTTTATCTGAAGGAAAAATACTTAAATATACTTTTGCAACCCCTAAATCTGGGGTTACAGATACTTTAGAAACTGAAATAATAACACCTTGCATTCCATCTTGAGCAGCTTTTTGCAAAACATCTACCAAATCTTTTTGTAAAACACCAGCAATTTTTCGTTGTCTATTCGTTTCTTCCATGCTGCAAATCTACAATAATTAACAAAACATTCCTTACTTTTGAGAGACCTAGAAAGATATCGTATCTTTTTGGAGATACGCTGCAACCTGCACAATCTTATATTCTTTATAAAACTAATGGATAAAATAGAACATATTGGAATTGCTGTAAAAGATTTAGAAACTTCTAATGCCTTATTTACCAAATTATTTGGAGTTGTTCATTATAAAATTGAGGAAGTAGTTAATGAAGGAGTAAAAACCTCATTTTTTAAAGCTGGACCAAATAAGATAGAATTATTAGAGGCTACAAATTCTGAAAGTCCGATAGCAAAGTTTATTGAAAAAAAAGGAGAAGGTATCCACCATATTGCGTTTGCGGTTACTGATATTATTTCAGAAATAGCGCGTCTTAAAAGTGAGGGGTTCGTTATTTTAAATGAAATTCCTAAAAAAGGAGCAGACAATAAACTTGTCGCTTTTGTACATCCAAAATCTAGCAATGGGGTGTTAATAGAACTCTGTCAAGAAATTGGAAATTAACAAGTTTTTAGTTCAACATTTAGCTAATGTTTAGTAAAAAATGTAATTTATTTTTGGGATAAAATTAAGTTTATCAATTTTTTAATCATTAAAATTAATGAATGCTAATTTGTATCTTGCAAGCCTAGAATAATGTAATCATATGTCATTTAATTTTGATTCTTACCAAAAACGTCGATTAAGATCGTCTTACTTTTCTGTTGTGATCAGTATTGCCTTGGTGTTATTTATGGTTGGATTCTTAGGCCTTGTACTTTTGAAATCTACCCAAGTAGCTAATCACTTTAAGGAGGAAGTTGTAATTACTTTATTTCTGAAAAACGATACCTCAAATAATCAAATAGAAAACTTAAGAAGTTCCCTTATTAAAGAAATATTTACAAGAAAAATCGTCTATATATCAAAAGATGACGCTGCTAAATTTTATGCGGAAGATTTGGGCGAAGATTTTGTTAATTATCTTGGAACCAATCCCTTAAAAAACAGTATTGACATCTATTTGAATCCTGGTTTTGTAACACCAGAAAAAATGGGAGAAATTGCAGATAGATTTAAAGATAATAGTTATGTTTTTGAAGTTTCCTATGATAAACCTTTAGTTACTTTTCTAACACAAAATATCCAGAGGGTAAGTTTTTGGTTGTTTGTAATTAGTTCATTTTTTGGCTTAATTGCATTAATTCTTATTAACAGTTCAATCAGGCTTTCAGTATATTCCAAAAGGTTTAACATTAAAACCATGCAAATGGTTGGTGCGACCAAGAGCTTTATTAGAAAACCATTTATTTGGAATGGTATTCAACTAGGCTTTATTGGAGCAATCCTATCATTGATAGGCTTAGGCGTTGTAATTTATTATATAGATCAAAAAATACCAAGCCTTCAATTAACAACAGACTATACAACTCTAGCGTATCTGGGTGGCGGAATATTGATTATAGCTTTTGTTATTTCGTGGTTGAGTACATTTTTTGCAACCCAACGTTTTTTAAATTTGCAAACAGAAAAACTTTATTATTAATAAGCTTATGAGTAAAGATAAACAGACTTCTAAATCAGTATTCCTTTTTGGAAAGAAAAATTACCTATTCATGTTTATAGGAATTGCATTCATAGCGATTGGATTTATTATAATGTCAGGTGGAGGTAGTGATGATCCGGCAGTTTTTAATGAAGCAATGTATAATTTCCAAAGAATTCGTCTAGCACCAACTTTAGTTATTATTGGCTTAGCGATAGAAATTTATGCCATACTCCTTAACCCTAGTAAATAACAATGAGTATACTTGAAGCTATAATTCTTGGCATCATCCAAGGACTCACTGAATTTTTACCTGTATCCTCTAGTGGACATTTAGAATTAGCAAAAGTTATCTTAGGAGATAACTCTATTCCTGAAGAAAGCCTATTATTTACAATAATAGTACACTTTGCCACTGCATTAAGTACATTAGTTATTTTTAGAAAAGAAATCTTAGAAATATGTAGTGGATTATTTAAATTTCAATGGAATGAAGAGACTCAATTCTCTTTTAAAATTATTGTTTCAATGATTCCAACTGTTTTTATTGGGCTTTTTTTTGAAGAAGAAATTGCTTCTCTATTTGGAGGACAAATTCTTTTGGTAGGTTGTATGTTACTGATAACAGCGCTACTTCTTTTATTAGCAGACAAAGCAAAAGATACCTCAAAAAACGTAACGTTCAGAAATGCAATTGTGGTTGGAATATCTCAAGCCATTGCAATTTTACCAGGAATATCTAGATCTGGAGCTACAATTTCTACAGCTGTTTTATTAGGAATAGATAGAACAAAAGCTGCTAAATTTTCATTTTTAATGGTAGTCCCTTTAATTGTTGGCAAAGTGATTAAAGACATATCTAGTGGAGAGATTAATAGTATTTCAACAGACATAACCCCAATGATTATTGGTTTTTTTGCAGCATTCATAGCAGGTTTACTAGCTTGTAAATGGATGATCGCTTTGGTTAAAAAGAGTAAATTAATATACTTTTCTGTGTACTGTGCAATTGCCGGAACTATTGCAATTATATATGCCTTTTAACCATGAATAAAGAAGATTACTTGAATGGTCAAGTATTATTAATAGATAAGCCCTTAGAGTGGACTTCTTTTCAGGCCGTAAACAAAATACGTTGGCATATCAAGCAAAAATTTGGATTAAAGAAAATAAAAGTTGGGCACGCAGGAACCTTAGATCCATTAGCAACTGGCCTACTCATAATTTGTACTGGAAAAGAGACTAAAAATATTGCTACCTATCAAGGACTAATTAAAGAATATACGGGAACATTCACCATTGGCGCTACTACACCAAGCTATGATCTAGAGACTGCTATAAATGAAAGGTTTGCAACAGATCATATCACAGGTGAACTCTTAACAAAAGCTACCCAAAAATTTATTGGTGAAATAGACCAAAAACCACCTATATTTTCAGCGATAAAAAAAGATGGCAAACGATTGTATGAATTGGCAAGAAAGGGTGAAACCACAGAAATAGCCACAAGAAAAGTATCAATTTCTGAGTTTAAACTTACAAAAACTACGATGCCAGAAATAGACTTTAGAGTAGTTTGTAGCAAAGGAACTTACATCAGATCTTTAGCTTATGACTATGGTTTATCTGTTAACTCTGGAGCACATCTCTCTAGGTTAAGAAGAACTAAAATTGGTGAATTTTCTGTTGACAATTCACTTTCTATTGAAGATTTTATTAAAAAATTAGAATTGGACTAATTATTGTAAGCATAGGTTAAACCAATTTTATGAAGAAATTTATTTTTCTATTCCTTAGTGTTTTTAATATCTTAATTTTATTCTCACAACAAAAAAATGGGAAGTCTTTTTTTGATACCAATGCTAATTTGACCTTTAAATTAAATGAGAATTTTGAATTTGGTAATACTAATGATGAACCGTTCTTTGTACCCTCAGAAATACTAATTCGTTTTGGTATAGGTTATGAGTATAAAAAGAAAATCGCCATAAGTTTTAATACAGGTTTCGATTACCATTTTGATTATTTTATTGGAACAATTCCAACATATTTTACTTTTCAATACAATCTTTGGACAAAAGAAGACGATGCTTTTTATGTGCTTTTTAATACAGGAAGATTATGGAGGCTGGCTGAACGATTTTCAGACGGTGACTATAGAGCGTTTGGAGTTGGGTGGAGATTTGAATCGGGCAGGAAATTAAAGCCAACACTTAAAATCATTTATCACCAAAAGAAAATTAAAAATTTTGAGAATGGTAGTTATGATAATATATCACTAGGAATTGGATTTACTATTTTTAATTAGAAAAACCTATTGTACCAACTTTCTTCAATAGGAATCTCCCAAAAGTTTTGAAAATCGTATTTATTTGTGATTAAATTATCAAAAATAATAGTTTTGGCAGTTACAGCCTTATTCTTAACAAGCTTTTTAAAATCTTTTAATTCTTTGTACTGAACATATTCTCCTTGTTTAAAACAAACATTCATTTTGTCTAATAAGGATACCTTGTAATTATTTTGAAGAGCTATAATAAATTCTACTTGAGAATCCATGTCTAAATTCGTCACTGAAAAATTCTCATCTTCAGCAGCAATAATTATAAATCTGTTGTATAAAAATTGATAGGAGCATTTAAAATTAATATTCTCATTATTCCAGTTGCTAACAAAAGTTTTGATTTTTAACTCAATTTCATCAATTTCATGGGTGTAAAATTTTCTACTCGATGGATATACCCAAACTTTTGCTTCTTCAGATAATAAATTAAAGTCTGTAATCATAGCGCAAATATAATGAAAGAAATAACCTTTTAGTGTGTATTAATTTGTTAGTAAACCTAACATATTTTCTTGAATATTAACCCCTTTATCTTTATTGTACCATACCTGCAACTCTTGTTTGAAAGTTGCATCTAATTGTCCGTGTTTGTTTTTATAATCCTGTACCATTTTGGTGGCTTTATCGGGTCTAGGGCCCCAAGTATTGAGTACTTCATTTTCAGAATTTAAAACAAGTAATTTAGGAATTGATTTTCCTCCATTGGTTAGAAAATAATTCATCAACTCTTCATGCTCGTCTCTAAAAATGATTTTTAAAGTAATTAAATCACTTTCATTAGCAATTTTATTAATTACAGGAAGTGTTTGTGCAGCATCTCCACACCAGCCCTCCGATAGAACCAACCAAGTAATTGGTTTATCAATTTTTTTTACTGTTAAAAGTGTCTCTTGACGAAGCTGTATTGTTTTATCTAGTCTCGTCATTCTTCGATCATTTAACTTGCTGAAATTTAATAGATCCTCTGACTGTATTGGCCCACTTGATTTTCCGGACGCTATTAAATCACTTATGAGATTCCTGTAAGATGAATAAGAAATTGCTTTTTGGAGCCCCTTCTCTATACTTTTTTTTATCAATTTTTTGGTTTTATTTTCTGAGAATAATTTATAAGTATTCTTATGTTTTAATACTAAATTTATTGAGCTTGTAAATTTTCGAGAATGTCTTTTGTCATTTTTAAAAGGGTATATTTAGGCGACCAACCCCAGTCTTCTCTTGCTATAGTATCATCTATTGAATCTGGCCAACTATCTGCAATAGCTTGTCTATAATCAGTTTTATAGGTCATTGTAAAATTTGGGAGATGCTGATGTATCGCTGAAGCTAATTCTTTTGGTGTAAAATTCATAGCTGATAGATTATAAGAGGTTCTAATGTTTATTTGATTAGCGTTTACTTGCATAATCTGAACA
>CAJQMN010000065.1 GCA_905479435.1 uncultured Flavobacteriaceae bacterium
TTGTGTGCTGTTTTAAAACCTCACAAAGTTGATTTCCACAAGTTAATGTTGGGTTTAAAGAACTCATAGGCTCTTGAAAAATCATTCCAATGTTTTTCCCTCTAATTTTTTGAAACTCTTTATCGGATAGCGTAGCTAGATTTTTTTCTTTAAAAAAAATTTCACCATCTAAAATTGCATTTTCAGGCAATAGGCCAAGAATTGAAAGCGATGTTACAGATTTACCACTCCCAGATTCCCCTACTATACCTAAAATTTTATGGGCACCTAAATCAAAAGAAACCTGTTTAACAACTTCAACTTCATTTTTATGTGAGGAAAACTTTACGGATAAATTTTTTACTTGTAACATATTAAGCAATATACATTAAGAGAATCATAAATCTCAAAATTATTTTTACAATTAATACAATTTAACCCCCCATGAATAGGTAGTTAAAAAATTCATCAATTATGGGTATTGTGAAAACAAACACAAGTAAATATATTTACATTATAATTATTTCTTTTAGTATCAAAGGTTATTACCCCTATTTAACATGAACTAAGGAAAAATTGTTGTGAAATTTAAAACCTAGATAGCTTTATCTGGGTTTTTTTTTAATTAAATGATAACCTGAGTGTTCTACTCAGTATTTTTTAGTTCCTTTGTTGAAATTTATTTTTTTGTGAATTATATTTCAGTAGAAAATATCTCTAAATCTTACGGAGATAGAACATTGTTTAGCAATCTATCGTTTGGAATCAATAAAAACCAAAAGGTGGCTTTTGTCGCAAAGAATGGAACAGGAAAAACATCGATATTAAATATAATTGCAGGATTAGATGCTCCAGATAATGGTCAAGTTATTCAAAGAAAGGATATTCAAGTTGCGTACTTATCTCAACATCAAGTTTTCGACAATAATCTCACCATCGAAGAAACTATTTTTGCTACTGAAAATAGAATTTTACCCATCATAAAGCAGTATGAAAAAGCACTAGAAAACCCAGAAGATTCTGAAAACTACCAAAAAGCTTTTGATTTAATGGATCAAAGTAATGCTTGGGATTTTGAAACCCAATATAAATTAGTGTTATCAAAATTAAAACTAAACAATTTATCTCTCAAGGTAGATAAGCTGTCTGGGGGGCAAAAAAAAAGACTAAGTCTTGCTGTTTTACTAATAAATAAACCCGATTTAATCATCTTAGATGAGCCAACAAACCATTTAGATTTGGAAATGATAGAATGGCTTGAAGACTACTTTAAGAAAGAGAAAATAACCTTATTTATGGTAACTCATGATCGTTATTTCCTAGAAAGAGTTTGTAATGAAATTATAGAATTAGATCATGGAGAGTTATTTAAATACAAAGGAAACTATTCTTACTATTTAGAAAAAAAGGAGGAAAGAATTTCGCAAGAAGCTGCCACTACAAATAAAGCCAAAAACCTATTTAAAAAAGAATTAGATTGGATGCGTAGACAGCCTAAAGCAAGAACTACAAAGTCTAAATCTAGAATTGATGATTTTTTTGAAATCAAAGCAAAAGCACACAAACGGAGACAAGATCATACCGTTCAACTAGAAATAAACATGAAGCGTTTGGGAAGTAAAATTATAGAACTTCACAAATTAAAAAAATCATTTGGTGATTTAAAAATTCTTGATGGATTTGAATATGTATTTCAAAAAGGGGAACGCATTGGGATTATTGGAAAAAATGGAACTGGTAAATCCTCTTTTTTAAACATACTTACCAATAGAGAGCCAATTGATGGAGGAAAAGTAGTGGTTGGTGAAACCGTGAAATTTGGCTACTATACTCAAAAAGGAATTGTTGTAAAAGAAGGACAAAAAGTAATTGAAGTAATTAAAGAGTTTGGCGAAGAAATCCCTTTAACCAAAGGAAGACGAATTTCTGCTTCTCAGTTATTAGAGCGTTTTCTTTTTGATAAGAAAAAACAATATGATTTTGTTGAAAAACTTAGTGGTGGAGAACAAAAGCGATTATATCTCTGTACAGTCTTAATTCAAAATCCAAACTTTTTAATTCTTGATGAACCCACTAATGACCTAGATGTTGTTACCTTAAATGTTTTAGAAAGTTTTTTATTAGATTTTCCAGGAAATCTCATTGTAGTTTCTCATGACAGGTATTTTATGGATAAAATAGTAGATTCATTATTTGTTTTTAGGGGTGATGGGATTGTTGAAAATTTCCCAGGAAATTACTCTGATTATAGAACTTATGAAGATTCTAAACCTAAAGAAAAGATTGTGAAGGTTGAAAAAAAACAACAAAAGATAAAACCAACCCAAGTAAAACTATCCTTTGAGGAAAAACGAGAATTTGGATCTTTAGAAAAAGAAATTGAAAGATTAGTCCAAAAAAAGAAATTAATTGAAGCTTCTTTTATGGACGAAGAAATCTCGCAAGAACAAGTAAAAGAAAAATCAGAAGAACTACAGCATATTATTATTTCACTAGATGAAAAAGAAGAACGATGGCTTGAATTGTCTATGAAACTGGAAAGCTAAACTTTGGTAATTTCATTTTTATCAATACGCTTTTCGTTATTAAAACGTATTAATAGTTGTGCAACGGCTATGGTATCTTTTTCACAATAACTTACAATTCTATCCAGATCTTTGTCTTTATAATAGACCTTAGCAACATGACTTCCCTCAATGTCATCTTTCGGAGATGGAATTCCTAAGATTGAAGTTAATAATTGAAGAGAACTGTAATGTTTGTAGTCTCCAAATTTCCATAACTCCATGGTATCTAAATGTGGAATTTCCCATGGTTTTTTACCAAATAGATTTAATTTTGAGGGTAACTCTATCTGGTGCACTATCATTCTTCTTGCGATATAAGGGAAATCAAACTCTTTTCCGTTATGTGCACATAGTACATGATAGGATTTATTAAAATGTGTATCTAAGAGTTCTTTAAAATCTAGTAAGATTTGCTTTTCATTATCTCCAC
>CAJQMN010000066.1 GCA_905479435.1 uncultured Flavobacteriaceae bacterium
CTGAACATCCTCAAAAACTTGATTTACAATTATTTCAATTTCTTTAAATGTTTGTGTAGGTCTCTTTAAAATTTTGGACCATTTATGTCTACTAGGATATACAATATATTTCATTATAAGACCATTTTTTCAATTGGACAAACTAAAATACCCTCTGCTCCTTTTTCTTTTAATTCATCAATAATTTCCCAAAATTGGTGTTTACTAATTACTGAATGAACAGAACTCCAACCCTCTTCAGCAAGAGGTAAAACCGTAGGACTTCTCATTCCTGGTAAAGCTGTTAAAATGTCTTGTAGTTTATTATTTGGGGCATTCATCAAAACATATTTTGAGTTTCTGCCTTTTAAAACAGATTCTATTCTAAATTCGAATTTCTTTAAAATACGTTGCTTTTCATTTGATAGTTTTGGTGATATTGCCAATACAGCTTCCGATTCAAGTAATATGGCTACCTCTTTCAAATTATTTTTGAATAAGGTGCTACCACTAGAAACAATATCACAAATTCCATCGGCTAATCCAATATTAGGTGCTATTTCGACAGAACCGTTAATGATGTGAACGTCTGTACTAATTCCTTTATCTATTAGATATTTTTTTACGGTATTTGGATAGGAAGTAGCGATTTTTTTATTGGTAAAAAAGTCAAAACCCGTATAGGTTTCATTTTTTGAAATTGCTAAAGAAACTTTGCACTTTGAAAACCCTAAACGTTGTGTAAATTGAATACCCTCACCTTTTTCAACAAGAACATTTTCTCCAATAATGGCAATATCTACAACACCATCTTTTAAGTACTGAGGAATATCACCATTTCTCAAATAAAAAACTTCTAATGGAAAGTTTCTAGCTGAAGCTTTGAGTTGATCTTTTCCATTATCTATGGAAATTCCACAGTCTTTAATAATTTTTAAGGAATCTTCATTTAATCTTCCTGATTTTTGAATTGCAATTCTTAATGTAGTCATAATACTATTCCGATAGTTCGGTTAATTTTTAAAATAATTGAGAAAATCTAAAAGAGTTTTATAAACAAAAAACCCGTTTGATTGTCTCAAACGGGTTAATAATATCTTGAATTTAATCAATACATCTTTACTTCGCCTGAGCCGAATGATAAAAATGATGATGATGTTTTTGATTAAATTTCATGTCTTATTTTTTGATAAGCAAATTTTGCAATTTTATTTATTGATAACCAAACGAATTCCTTTATTTATTTGTTAAAAAAAATATTTTTATGATATTCTAAAATTTTGAATATAATTTTTAAGAATTAACTACGTTTACTATTAATTTTTTGAGACTTTATAATTATCATCCCAATTTTTCTGAGTAGGAGTTCCTAATTTACCTACAGATGAAGCAACTAACATTGATACTGCTGCATCACCAGTAACGTTAACTACTGTTCTACACATGTCTAGGGGCCTATCTACCGCAAAAATAAGAGCCAAACCTGCTTCAGGGATACCAGCATATCCTAATACACCTACTAGCATTACCATACCAGCACCTGGAACTGCGGCAGAACCTATGGAGGCTAATGTTGCTGTAGCTATAATTCCTAATTGTGTACTATACGATAAATCCATCCCAAAAGCCTGTGCTATAAAAACTGCAGCAACGGCTTGATACAAACTTGTTCCATCCATATTTATAGTTGCACCTATTGGCAAAACAAAACTTGCAACTTCTTCTTCTACACCAATGTGTTCTGTAACTCTTTCCATAGTTACGGGAAGAGTTGCTGCACTAGAGCTAGTAGAAAATGCCAGTAATTGTGCAGGTGAAATAGCTTTCATAAAAAAACTTGGTCTTTTTTTTGTAAAAATAAAAACTAGAAGATTATACATAAGAATCATCAAAGCTAGTCCTATTACTACTGTTAAAGCATACCAAGCCAACGCTTTAAATAAATCTACACTAGGTGATTCTGCTATTAAAGATGCTAATAATGCAAAAACACCATATGGTGCTGCCAACATAATCAGATCTACCATCTTTAAAATAACTTCATTTAAACCATCAAAAAAACTTTTTACCGTCTTGCCTTTCTCCTCTGGAATTAAAATTAATCCGATTCCAAAGAAAATGGCAAAGAAAATAACTTGTAGCATATTTCTATTACTTGTAGTTGCTGAAAAAATGTTTTGAGGCACTAGATCTATTAATGCTTGCAATGGACCACTTTCTTTTTGTTTTGATGCCTCATCTTTATATTTTGTAGTATTGTCGCTATAACCGTCTACTAATTCAGTTCTAGTTTTATCAGAAATAGAATTTCCAGGTTTTACAATATTTACAAGAACTAGGCCAATAGAAACTGCTATTACAGTTGTTATAATGTAAATAATGATAGTTCTTCCCCCCATTCTTGATAATTTAGAAATATCCTTTAAATCAGATACGCCCTTAATTAAAGCTGCTAAAATTAGTGGTATGGCAATTAATTTTAAAGAGTTAATGAATATTGTCCCAAATGGTTTTATCCAATCTTTTATAAATTCTTTCCCAAATTCAAAATTTGTCATTATTAGCGCGAAAATGACTCCTAATAACATTCCTAATAATATCTTCCAATGCAGTGCTAATTTCTTCATTATTATATCTTATAAAATTACAGTTTTGAAAGATAAATAAAATACTAGATATATAATCTTTTTAATCTTATCTAGTTTCGTTTTTTTATGATTATGTAATCCTCTATTTTTGTGACATATTATTTGAAAATGGAAAAATTAAAAGCGCGTTGGGGTATTCACTCTAATATTCAAATCATTCTTATTTTTATTGTTTTTGCTATTAATGGGTCTTTTGCTGCATGGGTTGCAGAACCAGTTACATCTTATTTAGGAATTTCAAAAACACTAACAAACGGATTTATTTATTGGCCTTTAAGAATTATATTAATTTTCCCAATTTACCAACTCACTCTTCCAATAGTTGGATTCTTATTTGGTCAATTTAAGTTTTTTTGGAATTTTGAGAAGAAGTTTTTAAGTAGAATTGGTTTAGGTTTTCTTTTCAAAAAAGAAAAATAATCTATGAATTTTGAGATTTTTTTAAAAAATTTAGATGTTGTAATAAATACTCATTTACCGGGTATCGAAGCTCAATTTAAACTAGCTCCAAAAATGCGTTTGGAGTACAACACAAAAAAAAACACTGCTAATAACCCAAAAATTGCGGCTGTCTTAGCTCTTTTTTATCCAAATCAAGAAAATAAAGTTTCACTATTATTAACGAAAAGGGCTAATTATAATGGTACTCATTCAGGACAAATAAGTTTTCCTGGAGGAAAAGTTGAAATATCAGATCTTAATCTAAAAGAAACTGCACTCAGAGAAACTTTCGAAGAAGTAGGTATTTTGAAAAAAGAAATTCAGGTCATACGAGAAATTACAGAGGTTTATATTCCTCCAAGTAATTTTTCAGTCACTCCTTTTATTGGAATTTTAAATTATAAACCAGTACTTAAATTAAATTCTGAAGTTGCTAAAATTATAGAGGTTCCATTTTCAGACCTTTTAGATGATAATAATATTGCAAGTATCTCAATAACAAACTCTTATATGAAAGATACTACCGTACCATGTTTTAATATAGATGGATCTATAATATGGGGAGCTACAGCCATGATGCTAAGTGAAATTAAAGAGCTATTAAAAAATATGAAACCATAAATTCTTTTGTACTTTAGCAAGTAATTATTAAATCAACTAACACTAATGCCTTTATTTAAAAAGAATCCTTTTGGTCATATTTTATGGATTAAAAAAATGCTGATTAGAATTCTTGGTGTTATTTCTCACAGCCGCTACAGAAGTTTTAATAATTTAAAAATTGAAGGCTCTGAGATTCTTAGAAGTATTCCTGAAAATAATGTTCTTTTTATTTCTAACCATCAAACCTATTTTGCTGATGTTGCCGCCATGTTTCATGTTTTTAACGCTTCACTAAAGGGTAGAGATGATAGTATTAAAAATATTGGTTACATATGGAATCCAAAACTAAACTTATATTACATCGCTGCAGGGGAAACTATGCGTTCAGGTATATTACCAAAAATATTTGCTTACACAGGTTCAGTGTCTATTGATAGAACCTGGAGAAGTGCTGGAGAAAATGTTAGCAGGCAGGTAAAAATGTCAGACATTTCAAATATAAGTAAAGCCTTAGATGATGGTTGGGTAATTACATTTCCTCAAGGAACTACAACACCGTTTAAACCCATTAGAAGAGGAACTGCACATATTATTAAGACCTATAAACCTACTGTAGTTCCAATTGTTATCGATGGATTTAGGCGTTCTTTTGACAAAAAAGGTTTAATGATTAAAAAAAGAAATGTTCTTCAATCTATGGTTATAAAAGAACCTCTTAAAATTGATTATGAAAATGATGAAATTTGTGACATTGTTACTAAAATTGAATATGCTATAGAACAACATCCTTCATTTTTAAAAGTTATTTCAACCGAAGATTATGCCAAGCAAGAGGAAGAATTACATAAGCAACGTAAATTTTGGAATCTTTAAATAAGGTATCTACTTTTTTCTTTAAAATTATTTTAAATTAACTATAGTTATTGTTGATGGTTTTTATTATTTTTATAATAAATTATTATCACATGACCATTACCCAATTAAAATATGTTCTTTCTGTAGCCGAATACAAAAATTTCACTATTGCTGCTGAGCATAGTTTTGTTACTCAACCTACACTTAGTATGCAAATTCAAAAACTAGAGGATCATTTGGGTGTTTTAATTTTTAATCGTTCCAAAAAACCTATTGAGTTAACTGACATAGGCTTAAAAGTAGTAGAGCAAGCTAAAGTTATTGTTAATGAAAGTAATAGAATCGTAGATATAGTTCATCAACATAAAGGTTTTGTGGGGGGAGAATTTAAACTTGGTATTATTCCAACAGTTATGCCAACACTTCTCCCTATGTTTTTAAACAATTTCACTAAGAAATATCCAAAAGTAAAATTGATCATAGAAGAACTTACTACTGAAGAAATTATAAAAAAACTATCTGATAACCATCTAGACGCTGGTTTAGCTGCTACACCTCTTGAAAATGAAATGATTAAAGAAATACCTCTATATTATGAGCCTTTTGTTGGATTAATTCCGGAAGAACATCGTTTATTTCATAAGAAAAAAATTGATTCAAGTGAGTTGGAAATGGAAGATATATTGCTATTAGAAGACGGGCATTGTTTTAAAGATAGTATCATTAATTTATGCAGAACTTATAAAGCAGATAATAATAAAGGGTTTCAGTTAGAAAGTGGAAGTTTTAATACACTCATAAAACTTTCAAAAGAAGGCTTAGGAATGACACTATTACCCTATTTGCACACCCTTGATTTAAATGAAATTGACAAAAACCTTCTTAGAGATTTTACATCTCCTCAACCTGCTAGAGAGGTAAGCTTAATCTTTCACAAATCTCAATTAAAGATGCAATTAATTGAAGCCTTAAAAAGTTCAATTGATGGTGTAATACGAGGGGCAATCTCCTTTAGTGATGTTAAAATAATTAGTCCTTTGAAAAATAAGTAATCATATTTATTGATACATTTTCTCTCTCAGAGTTTTTACTTTTGCATCTGATAAATATTCATCAAAAGTGGTTTCTCTATCAATAACACCATTAGGTGTTATCTCTATAATTCTATCTGCTACAGTTTGAGCAAATTCGTGGTCATGTGTGGAAAATAATACAGTTCCAGGAAAGTTTATCAATGAGTTATTTAAAGCCTGTATAGATTCTAAATCTAAATGATTTGTTGGTTCGTCTAGAATTAAAACATTAGCTCTTTTCATCATCATTCTAGAGAGCATACACCTTACTTTTTCACCTCCTGATAAAACATTACTTTTCTTTAAAGCTTCTTCACCAGAAAAAATCATTTTACCTAGGAACCCTCTTAAAAAAACTTCCTCTCTTTCTTCTTCTGTTTGTGCATATTGTCTTAACCAATCAACTAAATTAAGGTTCCCATCTTGAAAAAAAGATGAATTATCTAGAGGTAAATAGGATTGAGTAGTGGTAACACCCCAGTTAAATTTCCCTGTATCAGGGTTTTCACTGCCTGCAATAATTTCATAAAAAGCAGATATTGCTTTAGAGTTTTTAGAAATTATAGCAATTTTATCACCTTTATTCAGGTTAATGTTTATGTTATTAAATAAAGTTCCATCTGATGAAGTTTTTGATAACCCTTCAATGTTTAAAATTTGATCTCCTGCTTCACGTTCACTTTTAAATATAATTGCCGGGTAGCGTCTACTTGAAGGCTTTATTTCATCAACATTTAACTTTTCTATCATTTTTTTTCTACTTGTTGCTTGTTTAGATTTTGCAACATTCGCTGAAAAGCGTCTAATAAAATCTTCAAGTTCTTTCTTTTTATCCTCAGCTTTTTTATTTTGTTGTGCCCTTTGTTTTGCGGCTAACTGAGATGATTCATACCAAAAAGTATAATTTCCAGAAAAATGATTAATTTTTCCAAAATCAATATCAGAAATATGGGTACAAACAGCATCTAAAAAATGTCGATCATGAGAAACAACAATAACAGTATTATCAAAATTTGCTAAGAAATTCTCTAACCATGCGATGGTTTCAAAATCTAAATCATTGGTAGGTTCATCCATAATTAACACATCTGGATTACCAAAAAGTGCTTGGGCAATTAACACTCGTACTTTTTGTTTACCATCAAGTTCACTCATTAAAGTGTAGTGATGTTCCTCCTTAATGCCTAGATTAGAAAGCATGGCTGCAGCATCAGAGTCTGCATTCCACCCATTCATCTCTTCAAACTTTACTTGTAACTCCCCTATCTTATCTGCATTTTCATCTGTGTAGTCAGCATATAATGAATCGATTTCAGATTTAATTGCAAATAAATCTTTATTTCCCATGACAACAGTTTCCAATACAGGAAAATCATCAAAGGCATAGTGGTCTTGAGTTAAAACAGACATTCTTTTTCCTGTTTCAAGAGAAACATGACCAGAAGTTGGATCCATTTTTCCAGAAATAATTTTTAAAAAAGTAGATTTACCAGCTCCATTAGCACCTATGATACCATAACAATTTCCGTGGAGAAATTTTGTATTTACTTCATCAAACAACACGCGTTTCCCAAACTGAACTGATAAATTTGAAACTGATAACATTTATATTTTTTTAAAATTTGTGCAAAAATACTAAATAGATTATAGGATTTGAATTAAAATTATAAATGATTAAGTTTTTTATAACAAATTTTAATAAAGCTCTAATTAATTTGTTATTTTCTTCTGTTATACAATCAATTTCCCCTTTTTCTTTTAACAAGCAATTAACAAATTTGCCTCAATTAGATATGTATTTTTGTATTTAATGGGGTTTCTCACAAAAAATTTTAAACTAAAAATTCTAATTCTAGCATTTTTTGTAGCTATTGTTACTGGTTGTGATACTAAACCAACCTGTGATAGTACTTATTTTGGTGGAAAAATAATTAATCCAAAAAGTGATTATGTTGTTCTTTACAAAAATGAAATTTCTATAGATACATTCTTTTTAGACAAAAACAATTCTTTTCTTGGTGAGATACCATCTTTACATGAAGGTCTTTATAATTTTAAGCATGGAGAAGAAGAGCAATACATCTATCTTAATCCAAAAGACAGTCTTTTAATCAGATTAAATACATGGAGGTTTGATGAAACATTGGTATTTAGTGGTTTAGGAGCTGAAAGAAATAATTTACTAATTGACAGTTTTTTAGAATCCGAAAAGGATCGAAAAGTTTTTATGAAATATTATGACCTTTCACCATCTGATTTTAATTCTAAGATTAATCAAGCCGAAAAACTCAAATTAGATAGATATGAGGACTATGTTAGTAAGCATCCAAACGAAACTGAAAAGTTTAAACATATTTTTAAAATTGCATTAACTTATCCATTGTACAGTAAAATTGAAAATTATCCTTTAGCGCAATCGGCTAAAGAAAATTATAAAGAAAATTTAGATATAAGTAATTACTTTTACAAACATAGAGAACACATTGCATTAGATAATGATTCATTAATGTATTTTTATGCCTACAGAAATTACGTTTTAAACCACATGTACAATAAAGTAAATTCTCTTGGGTATAATCTTAATTCAGATGAATTTACAGTAAATCTTTTAAAAGAAATATCTGCAGAATTAAATGATGAAAAATCTAGAAATTCTATGTTGAGAAAAATTTTTATCAGACATTTTTATTGGAACTCCTTGAATACCATCAACAAAAATACAGTTGACACCTTCCTTAAATGCAATACGGATTCAATTGACAAGAAATTAATAATTAATTTGACATTAGATGTTGACAAAATTAAAGAAGGTTCGTTCTTAGAAGACTTTAACATCACAGATTACAACAAAACTCAAAGATCCGTTAATAAACTAATCAAAAATGAAAATAGTGTTCTATACTTTTGGAATCCGAAGTATATAGGTAAAGACCTTATAGCCAAAAGAATACAATACTTTTCAGAGAAACATCCAAATTTAAAATTTATAGGTGTAAAAATCAATGGAGATTATAAAGATAGAATTTATAATTTAGATATAAAGTCTCAATATTATTTAGAAAAGACAAGTAAAGCACATACTTTTTTAACTAGCCAAATACCTAGAACCATTTTAATAAATAAAAAGGGGGTTGTTGTCAATTCTTATGCTTCCCTATCTTCAAGGAAGATTTTTAAACAAATAGAAGATTTAGCAAAAAACTAAATTACACAAAATATTTTTTCTATTTTATTTATGGTACATTTGCACGATTTTTAATTGAAACTCATGTTTTTCTTAATAATCAAGTCGTAATATAAATTAGGATTTACAGGTGGGCGTCTGTGGGTCAATAAAAACACAGTATGTCAACATTCTTAGAATTAGGTTTAAAAGAACCTATCAATAAAGCATTAACAGATTTAGGCTATGAGAAACCAACTGTTATTCAAGAAAAAGCAATACCACAAATTATATCTTCAATAGATGATTTAAAAGCTTTTGCACAAACAGGTACAGGGAAAACAGCAGCATTCAGTTTACCTATTTTACAGATGGCCGATGAAGCTAGTAAAAATACACAAGCTATTATTTTATCTCCTACCCGTGAACTTGCAGTTCAAATTGGAAACAACATAAAAGAATTTTCCAAATACATGCCCAACATAAAAGTAGTTACTGTTTATGGTGGAGCAAATATTGAAGAACAAATTAGAGGACTCAAAAAAGGGGCACAAATTGTTGTTGGTACTCCAGGAAGAACAGTAGATTTAATAAACAGAAGAGCTTTAAAACTTGGCAATATAGAGTGGTTAGTTCTCGATGAAGCTGATGAAATGCTTAACATGGGGTTTAAAGACGAATTAGACAAAGTCTTAGAAGCTACACCAGAGACTAAACAAACCTTATTATTTTCTGCAACCTTTCCTAGAGAAGTTGAAGCCATAGCAAAAAACTACATGACTAAACCTGTTGAAATTACTTCTGGTCAAAAAAATACAGGTTCAGACAACGTAAGCCATGAATATTACCTAGTTTCAGAGAGAACGCGTTATCAAGCTTTAAAAAGAATAACAGACTTAAATCCTGATATTTACGCAATAATTTTTTGTAGAACTCGACGAGAAACTCAAGAAGTTGCAGATAATTTAATAAAGGATGGATATAATGCCGATGCACTTCACGGTGAGCTATCTCAGGCCCAAAGGGATTCTGTTATGGGTAAGTTTAGAAAGAAAACTGTTCAAATTTTAGTCGCTACAGACGTAGCTGCTAGAGGTTTAGATGTGAATAGCCTCACTCATGTAATTAATCACAAATTACCTGATCAAATTGAAAATTACACACATAGAAGTGGAAGAACTGGTAGAGCTGGTAAAACAGGAATTTCTATTGCATTGGTCAGTAATAAAGAAAAAGGGAGAATTGGTGCAATTGAAAGAATTATTAAAAAGAAATTTGTTCACTCTAAAGTACCTAGTGGAAAAGAAATTTGCCAAAATCAATTAATGCATTTAATTGATAAAGTAAATAGTATAGAGGTAAAACAAAGTGAAATTGAAAACTTTTTACCAAGTATCTATGAAAAACTTGAGGGATTAACTAGAGAAGAATTAATCCAAAAATTTGTTTCTTTAGAATTTAATTCTTTTTTATCCTATTATGAAAACGCAAGGGATTTAAATGATTTGTCATCTAGAGATACGGGTAGAAACGGAAGAGGGTCTAATGAAAATATGACTCGATTTTTTATAAATATTGGTAGAAAAGACAGCTTAAATCCTGCAAAATTAATTGGTTTAATAAACGATCAAAAAATCACAAATAATATTGAAATAGGTGCTATTGATATTTTAGATACTTTTTCTTTTTTCGAAATTGATAAAAAATTTGAAGAACAAACCTTAAGTGCTTTTGCAGATAACCAACCTGAGTTTAGTGGTAGAGGTGTCAATATAGAAATCACAAAAAAAGAACGTGGCGGTGGAGGACGAGGTAAAAAATCTTTCGGTAAAAAAGATGGCGGTTTTGGTAGACGAAGAAATTCTGAAAAATCATCTGGGGGTCGAAGAAGCGAAGGCAGCAATCGAAGTAGAAGTTCTTCAAGAGCTGGTGGAGATCGACCTGATAGAAATTCTGGTAGTGATAGAAGACCCTCAGGATTTGGAAGAAAGCGGAGAGAAAGAAGATAGAACTAAATTTACTCACATAAAAAAACCATCACAAATGATGGTTTTTTTATGTTTAATGATACTATTTTTTAAAATTAAGCTTCCATCATTGAAGCTGCAATTTTTTTATAAGTTCCATTTTCTAATAAATCTCTAATTGCAGAAAATGCAATAATAGTTTCATCAATATCTTCCTGTGTATGCGAAGCAGTTGGTATTAAACGTAATATTATTAAACCCTTAGGTATTACAGGATAAACTACTATGGAGCAAAATACACCATGATTTTCTCTTAAATCATGGACTAAAGCCATAGCCTCGGGAACATCACCCTTTAAAAATACAGGGGTAATACAAGTTTGAGTTGTTCCTAAATCAAATCCAGCAGAGCGTAAACCTGATTGAAGTGAATTAGTATTCTCCCATAACTTATCCTTTAACTCAGGCATCGTACGAATCATATCTAAACGTTTTAGTGCTCCTTTTACCATTGCCATTGGTAATGTTTTTGCAAAAGTTTGCGAACGCATGTTGTATTGTAAAAATTGAATCACATCTTTATCACCAGCTAAGAAAGCACCAATACCTGCCATAGATTTAGCAAAGGTTGCAAAATATACATCTATATCATTTTGAACTCCTTGTTCATAACCGGTTCCTCTACCTCCCTCACCTAAAGTTCCAAAGCCATGAGCATCATCAACTAATAATCTAAAATTATATTTTTTCTTGAGCGCTACTATTTCCTTTAACCGTCCTTGTTCACCTCTCATTCCAAAAACACCTTCAGAAATTGCTAAAATTCCTCCTCCTGTTTTTTCAGCCATTCTAACGGCTCTTTTCATGTTTTTTTCAAAACTCTCCATATCATTATGCCTGTATACAAATCGTTTTCCTGGATGTAAGCGAACACCATCAATAATACAAGCGTGGGTATCAACATCATAAACTATAATATCATTCTTACTGACTAAGGCATCAATAGCAGACATTATTCCTTGATAACCAAAATTTAACAAATAAGCTTTTTCTTTACCTACAAATTCAGCACACTCGCTTTCTAACTGTTCATGATATTTAGTATGACCAGACATCATTCTAGCTCCCATTGGATAAGCCATTCCGTGCTCTATTGCTGCTTCTCCGTCTACTTTTAAAACTTCAGGATGATTAGCCAAACCTAGATAATCATTTACACTCCAAGTTATTACCTTCTTTCCATTGAAAGACATACGATTAGATATTGGACCCTCTAGCTTAGGAAAAACATAGTAACCCTCTGCTTTATCTGCCCAATTTCCCAGTGGACCTTTATCTGCTTTAATTCTATCAAAAAGATCGTTAGTCATCATCTAAATATTTATTTATATCGTGATTTTAAGCCTGCAAAGTAAAAGAATTTTAAGGAGTTATTCAAATAAAATAATTTTGATTACAGATGCTTAAAATAAAATTACTGTTGTTGGTTTAAATTATTTAATATAAGTTGAAGGCTTATTTTGGGGTAATTTAGGGTCATAAAAACCTTGTTCTTTCATCCAATCGTCACTATATATTTTACTCATATAACGAGATCCATGATCTGGAAATACTAAAACCACAAAACTATCATTATCAAACATTCCCTTATTTGCATATTGCTCTGTAGCCTGCATAACAGCTCCACAAGTATATCCTGGAAATATTCCTTCTTTTTTTATGATTTCTCTTGCTTTATATGCAGCATCTTTATCAGTAACTTTTTCATAAACATCAATGACTGAAAAATCTGTTGCACTAGGAATTAAATTTTTACCTAATCCCTCAATTTTATAGGGCTTAATTTCATTTTTATCTAATTTTCCAGTCTCATGATATTTTTTCAACACGGATCCAACAGCATCAACTCCTAAAATTTTTATATCTGGGTTTTGTTCTTTTAAATATTTACCTGTTCCAGAAATTGTCCCTCCAGTTCCACTTGCGGCAACTAAATGGGTTATTTTTCCATTGGTTTGGTTCCATATTTCGGGACCAGTTGTGGCGTAATGTGCATCAATATTAAGGCTATTAAAATATTGATTAATATAAACTGAATTAGGAGTTTCCTTTTGAATTCTTTTGGCTACCTCATAATACGACTTGGAATCATCTACTGAAACATTGGCTGGACATACAAAAACCTCTGCACCCATGGCTCTGAGCCCATCAATTTTATCTGGTGAAGATTTATCGCTTACCGCTAGTTTACATTTATAGCCTTTAACCATGGCAATCATGGCAAGTGAAAACCCTGTATTACCAGAGGTTGTTTCAACAATAGTACTTCCTTTTGTTAAAATACCTTTTCTTTCGGCATTTTCAACAATATGAAGTGCTATTCTATCTTTTTGAGATTGACCAGGATTAAACATTTCTAGTTTAGCAAAATATTTACCTGGAAAGTTATTTATAATCTTATTTAATTGAACTATAGGGGTTTGACCTACTAATTCTGTTAAGTTATTATAAATACCGTTGTTTCTTGTCATTATTTTTAAAAACTTAGAAATAACTATAGTTTATTTTCTAAAGCTAAGAGAAATGTATAATCTATTGCAGTTTCTTTTAAGGAATCAAAACGTCCAGATGCACCTCCATGTCCAACATCCATATTAGTATGTAATAGTAAGATATTATTATCTGTCTTAACTTCTCTTAATTTTGCTACCCATTTTGCTGGCTCCCAATATTGAACTTGACTATCAAAATAACCAGTAGTTACAAGCATATTTGGGTAATCTTTAGCCTCAACTTGATCATAAGGTGAATATGACAACATGTAATCGTAAGCCTCTTTTTCTTTAGGATTACCCCATTCGTCAAATTCTCCTGTTGTTAGTGGTATTGATTCATCTAGCATGGTAGAAATAACATCAACAAAAGGAACTGCAGCTATAATACCATTATATAGTTCTGGGTTAAAATTACTTATACCCCCCATCAAAAGACCACCGGCTGATCCTCCCATAGCATATAAATGTTTAGCTGAGGTATACTTATTTTCAATTAAATATTTTGAACAATCAATAAAATCAAAAAATGAATTTTTCTTATTCATCATTTTCCCGTCATTATACCATTCTCTACCTAAATATTGACCTCCTCTAATATGGGCTACAGCATACACAAAGCCTCTATCTAATAAACTTAATCGAGTTGAAGAAAAACCATCGGAAATAGTGTAACCATATGATCCATAAGCATATTGCAATAAGGGTGTGTCTTTATTTAATTCCGTGTCTTTATGATAAACTAGAGAAATGGCAACTTTTTTACCATCTCTTGCTGTTGCCCAAACACGTTCACTTTTGTAATTACTTTTATTAAATTTCCCTCCTAAAACTTCTTGTTCTTTTTTAACTTCTTTAGTTTGATTTCTCATATTAAAATCAATTACAGAGTTTGGAGTTGTCATGGAATTGTATGAATAACGAATAACTTCCGTGTCAAATTCAGGGTTTGCATATACTCCAGCAGAATACGTTTCTTCATCAAATGGTAAATAATAATCTTCTTTACCATCCCATGTTTTTATTCTAATCCTACCTAACCCTTGTGTTCTTTCCTCTATAACTAAGTAGTTTTTAAATATGGAAACATCTTCAAGTAAGGTTTCATTTCTATGAGGTATAACATCAACCCAGTTCTCTTTTGCAGTTTTATTTACTGGTGTTTTCATCAACTTAAAATTGAGAGCACCATCTTTATTTGTTTGTATGTAAAAATAATCTCCATAATGAGCCAAACTGTATTCTAAATTGTCTTCTCTAGGTTGAATAATCTTCCAATCGCCATAGGGTTTGTCTGCAGAAATAATTCTAAATTCAGAGGACAAAGTACTTGAACTTCCAATAACAATAAATTTATGAGATTTCGTTTTATATACATAAGTACTATACGTTTCATCTTTTTCTTCATAAACGATTACATCTTCAGATGCATCTGTTCCTAGTATATGTCTATATATTGAGGAACTTCTGAGTGTCAAAGGGTCTTTTTTTGTGTAAAAAAGAGTTTTATTATCATTTGACCAAACAGATCCTCCAGTAGTATTTTCTATTTTATCAGTTAAAATATTACCTGTTTCTAAGTTTTTAATTTGAATGGTATATTGTCTTCTACTTACAGTATCAGTCGCAAATGCAACCAAAGTATTATTAGGGCTTACATTAAGACCTCCTAACTGAAAATACTCATAACCTTCAGCTTCCTTGTTGACATCAAAAAGAATTTCTTCTTTTGCCTCTAGATTCTCTTTTTTTCTGGAGTAAATTGGATATTGACTTCCCTTTTCAAAACGTGTTATGTAAAAATAATTATTTCTAAAATAAGGAACTGAAGTATCATCTTCTTTTATTCTACCTTTCATTTCCTCAAAAAGTTCTTCTTGAAAATTATTTGTAGAGGCTGTTACTTTATCAAAATACTCATTTTCAGAATTTAGATAGGCTTCAACTTTTTGAGTTTGAGCATCTTTATTTTTTGCTGTTTTTTGATCGTCTGTTAAACGCATCCAAAAATAATTATCTATTCTTGTCGAGTTGTGAACAGTTAATGACTTTGCTTGTATTTCTGCTTTAGGCGTTTTCACGTCTTTATTCATTATTATATCTGATTTACATCCTGATGCAAAAATAACACATATCAATGCACTAAACTTTAAAATCTGTTTCATTTTAAAAGGTTTTTTTTGAGATTTATTTTTAATATTTTTATTTAAATTAAAGTGTTTAAAACACTAATTAACTATTTTTTAAAGTCTAAAATTGTCTTCTTAATAATAGAAATACAATCTAACAATTCATTTTCATTCATTACTAAAGGTGGGGCAAAACGAATAATGTTTCCGTGTGTTGGTTTTGCTAACAAGCCATTATCTCTTAATTTTATACAGATGTCCCAGGCCGTGGTACTTTCTTCAGTATCGTTAATTAAAATGGCATTTAAAAGACCTTTACCTCTAACTTTTTTGATCCATTTGTTATCCTCAGCAAACAAAGACAATTCATGTCTAAAAATCTTACCTAACCTATCAGCATTTTCAGCTAAATCTTCATCTCTTACTACATCTAATGCAGCTACGGCAACAGAAGCTGCTATAGGATTGCCTCCAAAAGTAGATCCATGGTTACCTGGTTTAATAACATCCATAATAGAATTGTTAGCTAATACTGCTGAGACAGGATATGCTCCTCCACTTAACGCTTTCCCAAGAATTAAAACATCTGGTTTTACGTCAGGTGTGCCAGAGCAATTTTTATCCTCACATAAACAATTACCACAAGTAGCTAGTAATCTTCCAGTTCTAGCAATACCTGTTTGAACTTCATCAGCTATAAATAAAACTCCATATTCTTCACAAAGTGCTTTTGCACTTTCTAGATACCCTTCAGATGGAACATAAACTCCAGCTTCACCCTGAATGGGTTCTACTAAAAATCCTGCAACATTTTTATTATTCTCAAGCGCATTTTTTAATGCAGCTATATTATCATATTCAATTTTAATAAACCCATTTGTAAATGGTCCAAAATTTTTCCTTGCAACTGGATCGTTGGAAAAAGAAATAATTGTGGTAGTTCTTCCGTGAAAATTGTTTTCACAAACAATTATTTCTGCTTTATTCTCATCAATTCCTTTAACTTCATACGCCCACTTTCTGCAAAGCTTTAAGGCAGTCTCAACAGCTTCAGCCCCTGTATTCATTGGCAAAACTTTATCAAAACCAAAATACTCAGTAACATACTTTTCATAAGTACCTAAAACATCATTATAAAATGCCCTAGATGTTAAACTTAAAGTTTTGGCTTGAGCTACCATAGCATTTACAATTTTAGGGTGACAATGCCCTTGATTTACTGCTGAATAAGCAGATAAAAAATCATAATATTTTTTACCCTCTACATCCCAAACATAAACACCCTCTCCTCTACTTAAAACCACCGGAAGTGGATGATAATTGTGGGCACCATGTTTATTTTCTAATTCAATCGCTTGTTGCGAAGTTACGTGTTCTAAAACAGCCATTTAAAATAATTTAAGGTTTATGCTATGAATCCTTCAAAGCATTGTTTACATCTTTATAGAGAAATAAACGTAATAATTAAATCTCGCTTTTGCGAGTGAAATAACCATTCCTTATCTACCTTTATCTTTTCGAAAGATTCAAAAATTCAGCGTGGGAAAGAAATCATCCCTAGGAGTCGCAATTTAAGAAATATTATTCATATCAATTGCATCAAATTTATTACTATTTCTATCTGTAATTGATATGTTTTATTAATTTTGCAACATATTATTATGACTACATATGCCAAAAAGAGAACGGAATAAATTTGTTAAAAGAGGTCAAATATTAGAACTAACAATTGAAGATTATGCCTTTGGTGGAAAAGGAATCGCTAGAATAAGATCTGAAGAAGGTGTGTTTGTAGTATTTGTTCCAAACACAATTCCTGGACAGACGGTAAAAGCTCAAGTAAAAAAGTCTACTAAGAATTATGCTGAATGTAATTTAATTGATGTTCTTCAAAATTCTGAAGATGAAATTTCTGTTCCATACCAAGATATTCCTGGCGCTCCCTATATTCAATTGCCCATAGAATTACAACATCGATACAAGAAAGAAAGTACTTTATCACTATTCAAACGTATTGGCAAAGTTCCAAATATAGATGAGCTTTTTGATGAATTGGTAACTTCACCAAATGTATTTCATTACAGGAATAAAATGGAATACGGGTTTTCTGCTATTGGTTATGATAGAATAAATAAAACAGATATTGATATTTTTACTTTAGGCTTCAAAAGACGTGGTGTTTGGTGGATGGGAGATAATTTAGAAAAAGACTCTGGATTGTTCGATACCTTAGTTGAAGATAACATTAGTACCATAAGAAAGTATTGTGAAGCAACTGGGTTATCTCCATGGCATGGCCCAAAGAGAGTAGGTTTTTTTCGTTATTTTGTAGTTAGAAAATCCTACAAAACCGATCAGCTTTTATTTAATTTAGTTACAACATCTTACGATCTTCCTAAATTTGACTTGAACGATTTTTCTAAGTTGTTACAAGGTATTTTCAAAGAACGGTTTGCAGGATTTTTACATTCAGTTAATGATGAAACAGGTGATAGAACTCTTGCAACTTCAGGAACAAGTCAATTGATTTCAGGTGAGGATAAGATTGTAGAGGAACTATTAGGATTGAATTTTGAAATTAGTATGAAAAGTTTCTTTCAAACCAATCCAAAATCTGCTGAAAAATTATATTCTAAAGTAATTGATTATGCTTTAGAAAATAAAGAAGCCATTGACAATACAATTGTTATGGACTTATTTTGTGGAACAGGAACGATCGGTCAAATTTTAGCTTCAAGAAGTACTAATGCTAAAATTATTGGAGTAGATATTGTTGCCTCTGCCATTAAAGATGCTATAAAAAATGCTAAAAGAAATCACATAAATGGATTGAAATTTTACACAGCAGATGTAGGGAAATTTCTTTATGAACATCCTGAATATAAAAATAAAATTCGAACAATTATTTTGGACCCCTCCCGTGCAGGTATTGCTCCTAAAACACTTAAAAAAATCATTGCGATTAACGCCGAAAGAATAGTATATGTTTCATGTAATCCTGCAACTCAAGCAAGAGATACTGTAGAAATGATGAACCATGGTTATGAAATTAAAAAAATAAGTTTGGTTGATCAGTTTCCACATACATCACATATTGAAACTGTTGTGCTTTTTGAAAAAATATAATATTTGATGTAATTTAATCGTATCAAAATTGTTGTACTTTTGATACAAATACAAGCTAATAATGAAAAAACTAACAGAGGTAGAAATTGAAAAAAAATTAAAAGATTTACCAGATTGGGATTATTATGAAAATGCCTTGCATTCAGAATTTGAATTTGATAGTTTCAAAAACTGTATGAGTGCCATGATGAGAATAGCTTTTGAGTGTGAAAATCTAAATCATCATCCTGAATGGACTAATGTTTACAATATTCTAGAGATTAAACTGACAACTCATGATGCTGGAGGTGTTACAGAATTAGATTTTAAATTAGCAGAAGCTATGGAAAACATTGTAGAAGTTGAAGAGTAATCACTTTAATTTACTGATTTGAAATGAGAAAATACTATTTATTACTAACGTTAATTGCCCTACTAGTCTCTAGTTGTGAAAAAGATGACTTTTGTATTGAACCTATTACTCCTAATATGGTTATTCGTTTCTATAATGCTACAAATATTACACAGACAAAATCTGTAGAAGACTTGTCTGTTACCCCAGAGGGTTTTGATGAACTTTATTCTAATGCCAATTTAGATTCTATTTTAATTCCATTAGATGTTACTAGTAACCAAATTATTTATAACCTCTCTTCTGAAAGTAATATCGATATTATCACAATAAACTATGATGTTGAAGAAGTATTTGTTTCTAGGTCGTGTGGTTTCAAAGCAATTTTTAACAATGTGAGTGTCACTTCAGATGTTTCTAATGACTGGATTATTGGACTAACAGAGACCTTAGAAAACACCATTACAATTCCAACAATAGATAATGAGACAGCTGCCCATGTTAAAATTTTTCATTAAAACTTGTTTATTAATCCTTTTTGTTAATGTATCAGCACAACAAAAAAATGATTCAATACCCAAAGATAGTATCGTATACAAAACCAATTATGGTCTTAGGCTAGGTATAGATATTAGTAAACCCATCAGGTCTATATTACAAGATTACAATAGTGGTCTGGAAATTGTTGGTGATTATAGAATTTCAAAAAAATGGTATGCAGCTGCAGAACTCGGAAATGAAAAATTTACAACAAGAGAAGACTTTACAAACTCAACCTCTAGAGGAAGTTATATAAAAATTGGTTTAAACTATAACTCTTACAAGAATTGGCTAGATATGAATAATGAAATCTTCACGGGTTTTCGTTATGGTTTTGCTACGTTTGAACAAACACTAAACAATTATCAAATAAATAGCAATCCTCTGTTACCAGCATTGATTAATAATGTACCTATAACAGTAAAAGGCCTTACAGCGCATTGGTCTGAATTAGTACTAGGTTTTCGAGCAGAAGTGTATCCAAATATTTTCCTAACATTCAGTGGTTCCTATAAAATAATGGTTAGCCTAAACGATCCGGTAAATTTTAAAACTCATTATGCACCTGGATTTAATAGAGTGTATACAAGCAATACAGGTTTTGGATTCAACTACACAATTTCATATTTAATTCCTTTTCGTAAAAAATAACTTTATTTTTTACTAACTTAACTCCTCATATAAAAACAATACCATGAATAAAATACCTAGCGTTAATTTAGCTGATTTTTTATCTAATGATATCTCAAAAAAACAACAATTTATTAATGACATAGGTCATGCCTATGAAAATATCGGTTTTGTCGCTTTAAAGGGACATTTTTTAGATGATTTACTTGTAGATAAATTGTACGAACAAATTAAAAGATTTTTCGAACTCCCTACAGAAGTTAAAAGAAAATACGAAGTTCCAGGAATTGGTGGTCAGCGAGGCTATGTTTCCTTTGGAAAAGAAAGTGCCAAAGGTAGAAAAGAAGGAGATTTAAAAGAGTTTTGGCATTTTGGCCAATATGTTGAAAATAATGCTGAATTAGAATTAGAATATCCAAATAATGTTTTTGTTGATGAACTGCCTGAGTTTAATCAGGTAGGAAAAACAACCTATCGTATGTTAGAAAAAACAGCTAAATATGTATTGCGATCTTTGGCCATTCACTTAGGCTTAGAAGAAAAGTATTTTGATCAATATATTCACAATGGTAATAGTATATTAAGGCCTATACACTACCCTCCTATTCAGTCTGAACCAAAAAATGCAGTAAGAGCTGCCGCTCATGGTGATATTAATTTAATTACATTACTAATGGGTGCTCAGGGAAAAGGCTTACAAGTTCAAAACTTAAATGGTGAATGGATAGATGCTATCGCTGAGCCTGATGAAATAATGATTAATGTTGGTGATATGCTTTCACGTCATAGCAATAATAGATTAAAATCAACAATACATAGAGTAACAAACCCACCAAAAGAATTGTGGGGAACCTCTAGATATTCTATTCCTTTCTTTTTACACCCGATAAGCAATATGAAATTAAATGTTTTGGAAGGGTGTATAGATCAAAATAACCCAAAAGAATTTGAAGACATTACTGCAGGAGATTTCTTAAACGAACGCTTACGTGAATTGGGATTAACCAAATAGAATTCTATGGATTTTAAAGATCAGCTAAAAAATTTATTTCCAGATCACATAATAGAAGATGAGCCCGTAAAGGTTAATAAATCCAATATTTGGCTTCAAGATGAACCACTATTGTGTAAATATGAAAAAAGAAAGGGAAAACCAATTACTATTATTGAAGGTTATAAAGGTGCGGTTAAGGATTTTAAAATTTTAGCCAAAGAAATAAAAACTAAACTTAGTGTTGGTGGCAGTTTTAAAAACGAAAGCATCATAATACAAGGAGATTATAGAGATAAAATAATGGAAATATTACAGAATAAAGGTTTTTCAGTTAAACGTGTAGGAGGTTAAGCTATTATAAATTTGTTACTAAAATGAAATTGAAAGATTCAGAACTAATTTTAAATGATGATGGCAGTATTTACCATTTAAACTTGAAACCAGAAAATATTTCTAATGATATAATTTTTGTTGGAGATCCAGAGAGGGTTAATAAAGTTACACAACATTTTGATTCTATTGAGTTTTCAACACACAAGAGAGAATTTAAAACAACTACTGGTAGATATAAAAATAAGAGAATAACTGTAATTTCAACCGGAATTGGCGCAGACAATATTGATATTGTTTTAAATGAATTAGATGCTTTAGTAAACATAAATTTACAAACTAAAACAATTAAGAAAGATCATACAGCTCTTAACATTATAAGAATTGGAACATCCGGTTCCTTACAAAAAAATATTCCTATTGATAGCTTTTTAATGAGTACTTACGCTCTAGATATAAATGGAATGTTACGCTCTTACCCTACTGAAACTATATCTCATCCTGAGATTGAAAACGCTTTTGTGAAGCATACCCAATGGGATGAAAAAAAAAGTTACCCTTTGGTAATTACGAATAGTAAAGTATTAGAATCTAAAATCACTTCTGATATAATTTTCAAAGGAATGACAGCTACAGCTGGAGGTTTTTATGGGCCACAGGGAAGATCCTTACGTTTGGCGGTTAAAGACCCCAAACTAAATACTAAAATAGATTCTTTCGATTATAAAGGAATTAAAGTTACTAATTTAGAAATGGAAACATCTGCCATATACGGGTTGGCGAAACTATTAGGACATCAGGCATGTTCTATGAATGCAATTATTGCAAATAGAGCGCTTGGAAAATTTAGTGAAAACCCAAATCAGGTGATTGGAGATTTAATCCTTTACACATTAGAGAAATTAGTGAATTAAAAAAATATACTAAAATTTAATAAAATGATTAAAAGTGTATTTAAAAAAATACGTACATTTAAAATATAAATTACAACTTATGAAAAGATATATTTATGTTTCCATCTGTGTTCTCGGTTTAATCAGTTTTACATCTTGTAGAAGCACTTCAAAACCTTGTGGATTGGCAGACAATCTCATAAAATCCTCAGAAAAAATCTCAAAACAACCCCAAATAAATCAATCACTAGAATTTATAAAATCCTAGCTTTTTATTCATTAATATTGGAGCTTACTTTTTAAAAAAAAATTACCAAACAATCTCTTTCAGCGATTTTTTTTTAAGATATTCATTTGTTTTAGAGAAGTGTTTACACCCAAACCAACCTCTCCATGCGCCCAGTGGCGAAGGGTGTGGTGCAGTTAAAACCTTATGTTTATTAAGGTTTATAAGTTTTATCTTAGTTTGGGCAAACTTCCCCCAAAGCAAAAAAACTAAATGTTCTTTTTGTTTTGAAACCTTATCAATAACAGCATCTGTAAATTGTTCCCATCCCTTATTTTGATGACTTCCTGCTTCACCTTCGCGAACTGTTAACGTTGCATTTAACAACAAAACACCTTGCCTAGCCCAAGAAGATAAGTTTCCAGAAGTTGGAATGGGTTTATCAAGGTCTGCTTGCAATTCTTTAAAAATATTTTTTAATGAAGGGGGTTGCTTCATATTATCCATAACAGAAAAACATAAACCATTTGCTTGACCTTTCCCATGATAAGGATCTTGACCAATGATTACTACTTTTAAATTTTCTAATGAACATGTATTAAAAGCTGAAAAAATATTTTTTTCTTCAGGATAACAAATATTGTTTACATATTCAGAATTCACAAATCTTGAGAGGTTTTTGAATGACTCTTTATCAAATTCTGGTTGTAAGATATTTTTCCAGTTTTCCTCAATATTAATAATCATTCTTTTGTTATTTTTGTATACTCCAAATATAAAGGTTTGAATATACATATCTCTGAGAAAGCATTACAAGATTTAGAATTTACAACAGTTATTCAACAAGTTGCTGCCTTTAGTATTTCAGAATTAGGAAAAAAACAAGTTTTAGAAACCTTACCTTTCTCTAACAAAAAAAGACTACTTCGAGAATTAGAATTCACAAATGAATACCTATCATCATTTGAGAGCGACAATAGAATACCCAATCACGGTTTTGATAATATTTATGAACAGATAAAACGATTAACTATTGAGGATAGTTATATAGAAACAGAAAGTTTTTTAAAAATCGCTACCACATCTGAGACTATTAAGGAATTAAAAAAATATTTTAAAAAATTTCACAACTACTTTCCACAACTTTATATTTTAAGTGAAAATGTTGATTTTATTCAACAAATTATTGACGATATAAAAAAAGTAATTTCTCCATATGGAGAAGTTGTAGATAATGCCTCTCCTGAATTAAGAAAAATACGAAGAAGTATGAGTGGCTTAAATGGTAAAATTGGACAAAGTTTTTCTTCAGCGTTAAGCAAAGCAAAGGCTTCAGGTTATTTGGATGACATTAAAGAATCTATTATAGATAACCACCGTGTACTAGCTGTATTAGCCATGTATCGAAAAAAAGTATCAGGAAGTTTACTTGGTTCTTCAAAATCTGGTAACATTGTATATATTGCACCACAAGCCACACTCGCATATCAGAGAGAACTACAAAATCTAGAATATGAGGAAAAGCAAGAAGTTATTAGAATCCTTAAAACTTTAAGTTCTAGAATAAGACCTTATACAGCATTATTAGAATCACAGCTAGACTATTTAACACATTTAGATGTGATTAGTTCAAAAACTAAATATGCGTATTCTATAAATGGGTTATTACCAAAAATTGGAGAAAATAAAAGAGTCTATTTTAAAGATGCCTTCCATCCTATCCTTTTAGTAACTCATAAAGAAGAGAAATTAGAAGTTATTCCACAAACTATTGAGCTAAATGAAAAACAACAAATTATAGTCATCTCTGGACCAAATGCCGGTGGTAAAAGTATTACTTTAAAGACTATTGGTTTATTGCAGGTAATGTTGCAAAGTGGTATTCTAATCCCTGTAAATGAACAAAGTGAAACAACAATATTTGATACTGTTTTAACAGATATTGGTGATAACCAATCTATTGAAAATCAACTAAGCACTTATAGTTATAGATTAAAAAACATGCGTTATTTTTTACGTAAATGCAATGAAAACACGTTGTTCTTAATAGACGAATTTGGTACAGGTAGCGATCCTGAATTGGGAGGAGCTCTTGCAGAAATATTTTTAGAAGAGTTTTATCACAAAAAAGCTTTTGGAATCATTACAACTCACTATTCAAATTTAAAGGTTTTAGCAAATGAATTAGACTTTGTAACTAACGCTAATATGCAATTTAATGAACAAACCCTTGAACCATTATATAAATTGTATTTGGGTCAAGCCGGAAGTTCTTTTACATTTGAAGTTGCACAAAAAAATGGAATACCATTTAGTCTAATTAATAAAGCTAAAAAACGAGTTGAAACCGAGAAAATTCGTTTAGATAAGACCATCTCAAAACTTCAAAAAGAAAGAAATCGTCTTCATAAAAATTCTGAAAATCTAGAAAAGCAAAAAACTAAAGGGCAAAAACATATTGAAAGTTTGCAAGATAAAGAACAAAAAATTCAAGCAAAATTAGCTGGTTTTCAAGAATTATATGACAAGAATCAAAAAATGTTATCATTAGGAAGAAAAACCAATGAATTATTCAATAAATATTTACAGACAAATAACAAAAAAGAATTAACTCTAAATTTTAATAAATGGGTTGCCGATGAAAAAGTAAAATACGCTAAGAAAAACCCTATAAAGCCAAAAACGAAGTCACAAAAACAAAAAGCTAAAATTGTTGAAAAACAACTACAAGAAGTGATTAAAAAAGTAGAAAATGAAGTGATGAAAAAGGTAGTTGAAATAAGAAAAGTTAAAAATAAAGAAGCTAAGAAATTGGCAAAAATAAAGGCTGAATATGTATTTAAAATTAACGATAGCGTTAGGCTCATAGATGGAAATTCTATAGGAACCATAGAAAAGATTGAAAAGAAAAAGGCTTTTATTAATTACGGAAATTTTACAACTGAAGCTTCTTTGGAAAAACTAGAACTAGTAGAAAAAAGAAAAGGATAAAAACTTTTTAAATCAAAAAAATAATAGCATGATAAACTATCTAAAAAATGTATTAGAAAAAATGCCTAAAAGTTGGTTATCTACCACTACACATCGATTAGATATTTATGATGAAAAATTAGCCAAAACTGAATTTCTAGAACAGTTTGAATTGTTAAGTAAAAAAGATAGCACTGACCCTTCTGCCTTAAATAATTTACCAACCGCTTATGATTACATTCGTTTAGGACATCCATTATCGTGTGTTTTAGAATGGTCAATTGCTCGTTTACACGAAATTAATCCAGAAAACATCATAAGTTTTTCATCTCAGTCTATTCCAATTCTTTCTATACTAAGAAAAAATTTATTAGCACATAAAAATACTCGAATCATCTATACTGACAATTGTTTAGATTTCTTTGATTATGAAACTATTAAACAAACCTATGGTTATAGTTTTGAACTAAAAAAGGTTGAAAAATTATCTGATATTTCAGATTTTGATGGGACCACTGTATTGGTCTCACAATCAGAAAAAGTAGAGGTTAATACTCTCAAATTAAAAATTGATTTTTTTATTAATATATATAAAAAGCTTGGTAGTGTATTAATTGTTAATGGAAAACAAAACGAACACTATATCTCTGAAATCCAACATGTAAGGAGAAGAGAGACAATTGCCATGACTCCTGCAAATTGTCACACAGCTTTACAAGCTTTAATTAAAAATTCAACTTTTACTATTTCATCACCAGAAATAGAGCTCAACAAAAAAATTGTCAGAGATGAAATTATCACTATTACTGGTGCGCAAACTATGCCATTAATTGGTTCTAGTGGTCTCTCTATGCAATATGCAATTATGATGGGTTTAGTAGACTTCGCACAAGAAAACTACCAAGGAAAACCCATCAAATTTATAGTTCCTCCTAATTGTTATGGCGGAACCAATGACCAAGCAAGGCGTGTTGCGGCATGCATAAAAAATGTTGAAGTAATTGATTTACCAGTTGATAGAGAAAACGACATGACGCACAGCATAGATGTTATTTTAAATGAAATTGCGATTCAGGATGCTGTTCCATTTATCATAGCTGAAATTCCTACTAATCCAAGAGTTGAAGTTCCAGATTTAAAACAATTAAAAACAGTTTTAGAGAAAAAACGTAAAACTACTTTAAATAGCAATACAATTAATCCTGTTTTTGTTTTAGACCAAACATTTTGTCCCAATACCCCCTTTTTAGATAGTGTTGAACTATTTTCTAAGGTTAAAGCCATTTCTTATGTTAGTGGTTCTAAATTTCCAAGTGGTGGACAATGTACAGCAGGATATTGTGTGGGAAATGAAAAAACAAGTTCTTTGATGCTTAAAATTGATAAGCATCTTAATATATGTGATAATCAAGCCACGGATCTTCAATATGAGATTTTAGCAAAACAGTTACCCTCAATGAATCAAAGAATATTTGATGCATATCAAAATACTCGAGATTTTGTGGACTTTATAACTAAAAACTTACCTAGTGCAAAAATTAACTTTGTTTCTAAAGAGTTAGCTAATCAAGGTTTTACTCCGTCAGTTTTTTCATTAGACCTTCCAACAAAAGGAAGTACTACCAAAGAAAAAGAAAATTACAAAAGAGCATTAAATCTTAAATTAATAAATTTAATGATTAAAAAAATACCTAATGAGAGTAAGTTTTGCGTAAGTTATGGCCAACTGAAGGGTAGCTACTGGACTGTTCCTGCTACATCTACACAAGGAACTACAAAAGAAGGAGACAAAGATTATATTGTACGTGTATCCATATCACCAAAGATAAATCTTGCACAGCATAAAAAAGTTTTTTTAGAGTTTTCAGCAAATATTTAATCCAAAGAAAAACTATTGATAACCTTCAATTTGTTTGTCATAAAATAAAGAGGCTGCTTCAATAAGATTAGAAACTTCATCTGCAATATCATCTTCTCTTTCTCCAGATAAATCTTCAAACCATTCAATTTCATCATCTTTTAAATTGATTAAAAAACGAGGAAATTCTGTATGAAGAATAAAAATATCTTCAGGAAAACTACTGTTATCAGCTAATAAAAATTTAGGTAAGACCATGGTTTTTTGTTTTTATCAATTTTAAAGTTAAATAATTAAAGCGAAGATATAATAAAATAGATGCAGATGATAATCCCGCTAATAATCCTACCCAGATTCCTACGCTACCAAAAACATCCTCTTTACCTAAGAAAAAACTGATAGGAAATCCAATAATCCAGTATGAAATAAAAGTAATTAAGGTTGGTATGTTTACATCTTGAAGTCCACGTAATGCTCCTAGAACAACTACCTGAATACTATCACTAATTTGAAAAATTGCAGCTATTAATAATAATTGTGAAGCAATATTTACTACTTCCATGGTATCAATTATATTTTCTGGATCAGTTAAATCAACATATATTTTAGGTAATTGAAATCTAAAGATTAAAAACAATAGGGCAAAACCAGCAGCAAAAATGAGAGCAAAGAGAAAAATAGAAATGGCTATTCTTCTTAATTCTATAAATTTCAATAAGCCTTTTTGATTCCCAACTCTTACCATAGCGGCAACTCCAAGCCCCATCGCAATCATAAACGTCATAGAAGATAAATTTAAAGCAATTTGATTTGCCGCTTGAGGGTTTTTGCCCAATAAACCACTAAGCCATATGGCAGCGGTGAAAATAGCTATTTCGAAAAACATTTGCATGGCACTGGGAGC